>CALJLX010000452.1 GCA_937982495.1 uncultured Desulfuromonas sp. | reverse complement strand
GAAAGTTCACAACTCGTTGTCTCAGACATCCTCGACCCCCAATTTTTCCACTAGTTGCCGGCCTTCTTCGGAAAGTGCCGGAATAAAACCCATCCGCTCGAAATAGGCCTGTCCCTCCGGAGAAATGAGGAACGTCACGTAATCGTCGGCCAGGGCGCGGTTGCGCGCGCTTTTCATGACCCCCACGGTGAAGGTCAGGGGCGCGGGCGGAAAGAACCTGGCGGGGATTTCGACGCTTTCCACCTTGCCGGAAAATTCGGCCATCCGCGTGATGCGCTTTTCGACGATCATGACATCGGCCTTGCCCGTCACCACTTCGGAGACCGTGCGCTGAACGCAGGTGCCGGGGTTGGCGACGTTTTTCATCACCGCTTCGGCGATGCCCGCTTTTTCGAGAAGAATCGTTGCCGCCTTGCCCCCCGGCGGGGAGGAATCCGGCGCCATGGCGACCCGCACGCCGGGCTTGGCCAAGTCCTCGATGGCGGCGATCCCGGCGGGGTTCCCCTTGGGCGTCACCAGGATGTAGCTGGTGAAGCAAAGGGGCTTGAAATAGTCCATTTTGCCCGATTCCCGGAGGGTTTTGGCGAGGCTCAACACGCGCCCGGCGAAGACGTCGGTGGTGGCGCCGCCTTGCAGGGATTTCCCCAGGGCCGCCGCGAACGCTCCGGTATAGGCGATCTTGGCGCCGCTTCGTTCTTCGTAAAGATGGTGGGCGGGAATCATGGCTTCGGCCAAACCGCCGCAGGACCAGACCTGAAGCTGTTCGCCGCCGAATCTTCCCCGGCCGACGTCGGTTGCGGCTCGGGCCGTCGACACCCCGGCCAAGGCAACGGCGCCGCCAACTAGGGCAGTGCCGAGAAAGGTTCGTCTACTGTGGTCGCATATCTTCTCGCTCATAGTTTTCCTCGATTAGTTACAGGTTTCGGCAGCGCGAAGTATTCAGCAAAAAAACCAATAATTTCAAATTCGTGCGCCCGAGAATCAGAGGAGACAGTACCGATTCGCCAATTTTTCGTCAAACAGGTATTTTCTATGGAATAGGTGTTTTCGATAGGGGGAATGAATGGGGAGAAAGGATGGGTGTGTGGCGGTAGTCTAAGGGAAAATCTCTTTTTCGGAAAAAGGAGTGACAGCGTCGTCCATCCTTGATATAAGCATATTCGAATATATTTCTCGAAAAGGAGCCGCCTGTGGTGATTGAGAAAGACTGGGTCGTTGTACTGAAGGCCCTGGCCCATCCCACCCGCCTGCGCATCGTCGCCGAGCTGTTGCAGGGAACCAAGTGCGTGACCAGCATGCAGGATCTGCTCCCCGCCTCGCAGGCCAACATCTCCCAACATCTCGGTATATTGCGCAACGCCCGCGTCGTCGATTTCACTCAGGACGGCGCCCAGCGCTGCTACTACGTCTGCCGTCCGGAGCTGGTCGGCGGTCTGCTCGAACTCTTGCGGGATAATCCGGCGCCCCCCGCCTGAATCCCATGATTTTCATCGGAAAGGAATCTGCTGATGAGCGCTACTGAACACCATCGTCTGATCATTCTCGGCTCCGGCCCCGCCGGTTATACCGCCGCCGTCTATGCCGCCCGGGCCAATCTCAATCCGGTCCTGATCGCCGGTCTCCAACCCGGCGGCCAGCTCACCACCACCACCGAAGTCGACAACTGGCCCGGCGATCATGAAGGGGTGCAGGGACCCGATCTCATGGAGCGCATGCGCCTGCACGCCGAACGCTTCGAGACCCGCATCGTCTACGACACCATCGTCGCCGCCGACCTCAAACAACGCCCCTTCCGGCTCACCGGGGACAGCGGCGAGTACACCTGCGACGCCCTGATCGTCGCCACCGGTGCCTCCGCCCGCTACCTGGGCCTTCCTTCCGAGGAGGCCTTCAAGGGCAAGGGGGTCTCCGCCTGCGCCACCTGCGACGGTTTCTTCTACCGCAACCAGCCGGTGGCGGTCATCGGCGGCGGCAACACCGCCGTGGAGGAAGCCCTCTACCTTTCCCACATCGCCGGTCACGTCACCGTCGTCCATCGCCGCGACCAGTTCCGCTCCGAGAAGATTCTCGCCGACAAGCTCAAGTCCCGGGCCGACGAGGGCAAGGTGACGATCGAGTGGTTCCAGGTGCTGGATGAAGTTCTCGGCGACGAGCGCGGCGTCACCGGCATCCGCATCAAGGACGTGCGCGACGGTTCAACCAAGGAGATCGCCGTGCAGGGGGTCTTCATCGCCATCGGCCATTCCCCGAACACGGGTATTTTCGCCGGCCAGCTGGAAATGAAAGACGGCTACCTCAAGACCCGGGGCGGCGCCGACGGCTGCGCCACTCAGACCAGCATCCCCGGGGTCTTTGCCGCCGGCGACGTGCAGGATTACATGTATCGCCAAGCGATCACCTCGGCGGGCACCGGCTGCATGGCCGCCCTCGACGCGGAACGCTACCTGGACGGACTGGAAAACCAATAAGCCTAAAAGCCGTTCACCACAGAGGACACCGAGTAAAAACAGAGAGTTAATGCCTTGAGTTCAATTGGACTGTTGCTTCGGGCAGTCAGTTTCCTCTTTATTCAACGTTTTGATTCCTCTGCGATCTCAGTGCCTCTGTGGTGATTCGCAGCTAAGCCGGGAGTTTATGGCCATGCGCATCAGAATCCTCTACTGCCCCTCCTGAGGGCAGCAGCCCCGCGCGGCGAGTCTCGCCGCCGAGTTGCAAGCGCAATTCCCCGACGCCGCCATCGATATCGAGGTGGGGCCGCAACGGAGTGAGTTCGCGGTCGTCGTCGACGGTTCCCCGGTCTTCTCCCGGCTGGAGCAGCGACGCTATCCCGAGGTCGAAGAGGTTGCAGTGCTCCTCCGCGAACTCTAGTCCTCCAACCCTGGGAGCGGTCATGGATCAGGAAACCGAAGCGGTCCGCTATCGCGCGGCCTGTGAAAAGGCCTTCTGGCAGGCGGTCTTCGCCGCCGAACTGGAATATCTGCTCCGTTATCTGCGCCCGGAGGACGCCATTCTCAGCGTTGGCTGCGGTCCCGCCACGATCGAAGGGGCGTTGCTCGACCGGGGCTTTTCCGTGGTCGGTCTCGACGTTTCGGCCGAGGCGCTGGAAGGGGCGCCCGACGGACTGCGGACGGTGGCGGCGCGCGCCGAGGAGATGCCCTTCGCGGCGGCCTCCTTCGATGTGGCGATCGCCATCGTCTCCCTGCAATTTATCGAAGATTACCCAACGGCCATCGCCAAAATCGCCCAGGTGCTCCGTCCCGGCGGCCGGGTCATCATCATGCTGCTGAACCCGCGATCCCGATTTTTCCGCGGGAAGCAGGCCGAGCCCGATTCCTACGTGCGCAAGATCCGCCATACGAACCTGGCCCAGCTCGAACGGGAGCTGGCCGGGCATTTCGCCCTGGAGGGGGAATATTTCCTCGGGGTGGACGGGGCGGAAATCTTCCCCAGCCAGGATCCGGAAACGGCGGCCCTCTATGTGCTGCGGGGCATTCTGGGGGGAACATCCCTTTGCGCCAGGTAGTGCTTGTGTCGCGGGGGCGAAGGCGGGTACAATCCCCGGGCAGGTCCGGCGGGGCGCGAGGTCCGGCGGTAAATTTACTAAAAAAGGATATGGGCGATGGTTGACGAGATGGACGACAGGGAAGAGACGGACGAGGAAAGTTTCGCCGAACTGTTCGAGAAGAGTTTTTCCGGCGGCGGTAGCAAGCTGGAGCCGGGAAAGAAGGTCGAGGCGACGGTTCTCAGCATCACCAAGGATTGGGTCTTTCTGGATGTCGGACAGAAGGGGGAAGGGGTGCTCGACCGGAAGGAGTTGCTCGATGCCGACGGCAACCTGAAGATCGCCGAAGGGGATGTGCTGACCGCTTACTTTCTCTCCCGCGCCGGCGGCGAACTGCGCTTCACCACCCGCCTCGGCGGTGGCTCCGGCAACGCCCAGCTCGAAGAGGCCTGGCGTAGCGGCATCCCCGTTGAAGGAACGGTGGAAAAGGAGATCAAGGGCGGCTTCGAAGTCAAGCTCGCCGGCAACACCCGGGCCTTCTGCCCCTTTTCGCAGATGGCCCTGCGCCGGACCGAGAACCCCGAGCAGTTCATCGGCAAGAGCCTCCCGTTCAAGATCTCCCAGTACGCCGAGCGCGGACGCAATGTGGTGGTCTCCCACCGGGCGATTCTCGAAGAGGAACAGCGTCGCCAACGCGAAACGCTGCGCGCGACCCTGCGCGAAGGGATGTCCGTTCCCGGCGTCGTCACCCAACTCAAGCCCTTCGGCGCCTTCGTCGATATCGGCGGCATCGAGGGGTTGGTTCCCATTTCCGAGGTGGCCTGGGGGCGGGTCGAGGATATCAACGAAGTCCTCTCCATCGGTCAGCAGGTCGAAGTCGCCGTCAAAGGTCTCGACTGGGACGCCAACCGCTTCTCCTTCAGTCTCAAGGAGGCCCAGGCCGATCCCTGGCGGACGGTTGCCGACAAGTTCCCCGAGGGCATGATTGTCACCGGCAAGGTCGTGCGCCTCGCCCCCTTCGGCGCCTTTGTCGCCCTCGGCGAGGGGATCGACGGGCTGGTGCACATCTCCAAGCTCGGCGGCGGCAAGCGCATCAGCCATCCCCGCGAGGCGGTCAAGGAAGGGGAAAGCCTGACGGTGAAAATCGAGAAGATCGAGGCCGAGGCGCGCCGTGTCTCCCTCGTTATCCCCGGCGGGGAAGGGGCCACGGAAGCCGCGTCCGAGGAGGATTTCCGTCAGTACCTTCCCCCGTCTTCCGGGGGCGGCATGGGCACCTTCGGCGAACTGCTGAAAAAACAGCAGGAGAAGAAGAAACGGCGTTGAGGGAACTTTCCGCCATCCTTGATGACTACCGAGAGCTGCTGGAGACGGTGGATACCTGGTTTTCCCGCTGCATGGAGACAGCCGGTCGGCACATCCGGTGCCGACCGGGCTGTTCCGGTTGCTGTCGCGGGCTCTTCGACATCACCCTGATGGACGCGGCCCTTCTGCGCCGGGGCTTCGAGCTGCTGCCGGAGAAGGCGCGGGCGTCGGCGCTGGCCAAGGCGCGGGCGCGGCTGGACGAACTGCAAGAGCGCTGGCCCGGCTTCGGCCCCCCTTATCTGCTCAACCATCTGCCCGACGAAGAGTGGACCGAGATGCCCGAGGAGGATGCGACCCCCTGCCCCTTGCTCGGCGGGGACGGCCGCTGCCTGGTCTACGCCTGGCGTCCCATGACCTGCCGCCTGCACGGGCTGCCCAATATCGACCTTTCCGGCGAGAGTTTTTCCGACGCGTGCTGCACCCTCAACTTCGCCGACGGCGACCCACTCGCCCTGTCCGAATTGCGCTGGCACTTTCGCCGCGCCTTCGAAGCGGAACTCGGTCTCTTCGGCGAGTTCACCACCTGCCTGCTCGGCGCGTCCCGCAACGAGCTCGACACCTTCATCCCCCTGGCCCTGCTCATGGATTTCAGGGATATTCCCGGATTCCCCAGGCAGGGTCTTCCCTGATGATTTCCTTGCTTTTACCGCCGGACCCCTGCTAATTAAGTATGGAGATATTTTCCCCATCCCCGACCTGATCCAGGGAGACGAATGACGACATGACGGTTGCTCCTCCGCCCGATGCCCCGCGCATCCTGCTGCTGATCCGGGACCAAAAGACCGAGGAATTGTGCCGTGTCGAGCTGGCGGCGCATGCCGTCGACTGCTGCCGGGCCGAGGATCTGCGTGGGCTGATCGCGCTGATGGACGGGAGAACCGTCTATCAGGGGGTCATCGCCGATATCCGCTTTGCCATGAAGGCCGAGGCCGAACTCAAGCAGCAATTGCGGCGGCTGGAGAACATCTATCCCTTTTTGCGGGTCAAGCCGGATGCGGACGGCACCCTGCGTGGCATCAGCTCCCTGAGCGGCTCCGTCAGCCTGGAGGAATTCCTCGGCCAGTGCCGCACCTTTCCCGCCCGGCCCCTGCGCGAGGAAGAGCGCCGGGAAGAACACGTCTCCGCCTGGCTCGCCGCCACGCCCGAGTTTGCCGAGACCGAGGCCTCGGTCTCGATCAACCTCTCCTGTCGCGGCGCCTTCTTCTATTCGGCGCGAGCCTGGGAGGTTGGCGCATCCCTCTGGGTGCGCTTTCCCGGACACGGGCAGGACTTTGCCGCTCGGGTCTGCTGGTGCCGTCCCTGGGGCGGGAAGAGCGACGGTTTGCCCGGGATCGGAGTCGAATTCCGGGAGGTGACGGCGGATCAATGCGCCCTGCTCAAAGCCTTTTTGCACGGCGGCTAGGGGGCTTCCCGATGCCGCGCGCGGATCAGCCCGACGTAGAGCCACAGGTTGATGGCGAACACTCCTAGGCCGAGGAGGATCTGCAGCGGACGGCTCAGTCCGTCGGGGTAGATCAGCGCCGTCAGGTAGCGGTCGACGCAGGAGCCGGTGTACCCGGCCTCTCCGGCCAGGCGGCGCCAGTGGTTTTCCAGGTCGGTGAGGGGGCAGAACCAGCCCGTCAGTTCCACCAGTGTTCCCCAGGCGGCGGCGGGCAGGTGCAGCCAGGCCAGGCGCGGTCGGCGGCGGACGGCGAGGGCGCCGAAGAGGACGAAGAGAATAAAGCCGAGATGGCTCAGCAGGGCGAAATCGGCAAGCAGGGCGTAGGGCATGGTGACGGGTCCGTTGTCGGCGCCGGAAGAAATAAGGGCGCTCAAGCGATTGACGGTGGGCGGAAATCGTTTATAGATTAAAGCGATACGTCCCGAGCGACAGGGTTCTTACGGCTGGAGTCGACGATGAAAAAAATCCTTTTCTTCTGTACGGGGATGTTCTTGTTGGGATCTTTTGCCGCCGCGCAGACCGAACCGGCGCATATCGGCCGGGTCAAGGGGACCAGCGGCATGGTCTCCATCCAGCGCGCCGGCGCTCTGAAGCCGGCCTTTCCGAACATGAAGGTCTATCTCAACGACACCCTGCTGACCGGTTCCGACGGCGCTGTGGGCATCCTCCTCGAAGACAACACCCTGTTGTCCATGGGACCGATGAGCCGGTTGGCTCTGGATAAGTTCGATTTTTCCCCGGCCCAGAACAAATACGCCCTGCAATTGCGCATGGAACAGGGGACCTTCGTCTATCTCTCCGGCCTGCTGGGCAAGCTGGCGCCCCACGCGGTCAGCCTCGACACCCCGTCGGGAACGATCAGCATGCTCAAGGATACCAACTTCATGGCCCGTTTCGGCGGCGACGAATAAATCATCAGGGGGATGTTATGAAGCGGATTCATGGACTCTTCGTCGGTTTGTCGCTGATGGCCGCCGCGGGCGGGTGCGCCGGAAAAGACAATCTCCTCGTGCTGACTCCAGACGATTCCGGCCGGGTTGGCGCCCTCAAGGTCAGTAACGACGGCGGCGAGGCGGTCCTCGACCGCGAAGGCCAGGCTCTCCATCTCGGCGATCGCCACACCCCGCCCGGAGCCCTCGCGCCCGTTTCCAGCGAAGAACGGGCACTCTTCGCCGCCGCCCTGGCCGCGCAACCCCTGGCGCCGGTCAGTTATCTTCTCTATTTCGAGTTCGATTCCAACAATCTCACCGCCGAGTCGCGGCAACGGCTCGACGACATTCTCCGCGCCGCCCGGGAGCGGGACTCCCGGGATCTTCTGGTCATCGGCCATACCGACCGCGCCGGTGACGCCGACTATAACGCCGCCCTCTCCCTGCAGCGGGCCGAGGCGGTCCGCGAACTGCTCGCGGGCAAAGGGATCGGCGCCGAATTCATCCAGGTCTCCTCTCACGGCGAGGGCAATCCCCTGATTCCCACCGCCGACGAAGTCGCCGAGGCCCGCAACCGCCGGGTCGAGGTGGTGGTCCGCTGAGGACGTCCCCCGGCCCCGCCACGGGCAACCGTGAAATCTTCTTGTCGAAATTTCTCGAACTGTAGTAAAAGAATGTCATGCGAACGAATGACCTGATTCCCCGGGTTTTCCGGAAGGCCCTGTCGTCCTGCCTGCTGGCGGCGTTGTTGAGCCTGGCGCCGATTTCCGATGGCGCCTGGGGCGCGGGGGGAAAGTCCGCCGCCAAGGGAGAATCCGCTCTCGCCACCTATTACGCCAAGCATTTCGCCGGGCGCCGCACCGCTTCCGGGGCTGTCTACCGCCACGAGAAATTCACCGCCGCCCATGCCCATCTGCCCTTCGGCACCCGGGTCCGCGTCGTCAATCCCGCCAACGGCCGGGAAGTGACGGTCACCATCAACGACCGCTGCCGCCCGCGTAAAACCCCCAGCATCGATCTCTCCCGCGCCGCCGCCGAAGAGTTGGGCCTGCTGCGCCACGGCAAGGGCAAGGTGCGCATCATCCCCGTCGAAAAACAATCCTGACTTTCAACGGCATAAACAGTGAAAACAGAGGCCGCGCTTCCATCGGAACGCGGCCTCCGTCGTTGGCGTCGCGGCTACTTTTTCGTCCAGCCGCCGTTTTCGTCTTCCAGCAGCCAGCCGGGCGCGGCCTGGGCGCGCCAGGAGTCGGCGAAGATCGCCTGGACTTCGCCGACCTGGTCGGGAAAACCGTTGGCCCGGGCGATTTCCCCGTAGAGGCGTTGCCGGTCGCCGTTCTCGGCGGCCACCAGACGCGTCGCTTCCCCCCGTGATTTCAGGTCGAGCCCTTCGCTGGTGCGCAGTTTGAGCAAGCCGTCACGGCCGACGCCGACCTGGCCACCGTCCAGGTAGGGAAAGAGCGCCCCGGCCCGGGCTTTCATCGCCTCGCGCAGGGCGCGAATCTCCGGGGTGCTGACGTCGATGTCCTGGGCCGCATAGGCCGACGCCGGTCCCAGGCGCAGGAAACTGCTCGGCTCCCCTTTTGGCGTCGTGGCGGGAGCGGCGTCCTCGGCGCGTTCCCCCCAGACCTCGTTGACGATCTTGTCGGCGGCGCCGCGCACTTCCTCGGCGGGGAAATAGATGTTGATGGTCACGCAGGAGACGACGGCCGCCGCCGCGAGTAACGTGAGATAACGCAACCTTTTCATGGATATTCTCCCTTCGCTTGGGGACATCCGCGCCGTGGGCGGAAAGATCCCGAAAATTGTTCCCCGGGCATTATAGGCCGCGGCCGATAAAAATCAACGGGCGGCGCGGTCGAGACGGCTCAGCCGTTTGAGCATCTCCTTGAAGGAAATCTCCCGTTCCGGGGCGATGATGTCGATCTTGGGCGGCAACAGGCCGCCGTAGACCAGGTACGAGCCTTCCCCCTCCCGGGCCGTGCCGCGCAGGCGGAAACTGTCGTTGTTCAGGGTGCAGTCGATTCCGAGTTTCTGGTAGCGGTAAAAGTCGATGAAGCGGTAGATACCCTGGGAAAGGGCTTCCGAAAGGGCGCCCTGGCTGAGGATGCTGAGGTTCCTGAGGGCCTTGACGCTGATGTTGCGTCGCCCGTCCTCGCGGGTACTCAGCTCGGCGCTGAAGTGCGAGGGGGTCGTTCCGAAGAGGCGCAGGTCGCGGATATGCCCGTCGAGGATGCCGTTCATCTCGCCGAATTCGAAGGTCTGGGTCAGTTGTTGCAGGTCGATGCCGGAAAA
>CALJLX010000451.1 GCA_937982495.1 uncultured Desulfuromonas sp. | reverse complement strand
ATGGGGTACAAATGAACTTATCGGTAAAAGACGCGGCCCGCCTGTTGAGCGTCTCTGAAAAGACCATTTACCGTTGGATCAAGCAGGACGTCGTGCCGGCCTACCGGGTTCACGAACAGTACCGCTTCAACCGCGCGGAATTGCTCGAATGGGCCACCTCTCGGCGGATGGGGGTTGCCGCCGAACTGCTCGACGAACCGGAATCCGACGCCGCCCCCCTGCCGTTGCTGAGCGAGGCCCTCGAAGCCGGCGGCATCTTCTACCGGGTGGAGGGGGACAACCGCGAACGGGTGCTGGCCGAGGTCGCCCAACACCTGCGCCTGCCCGAGGAAGTGGACCGGGGACACCTGCATCAGGTATTGCTCGCCCGGGAGCGCATCGCCTCGACCGGCATCGGCGAGGGGATCGCCATCCCCCACCCGCGCAATCCCGCCCTGCTCCATCTGACCAGATCGACCGTCACCCTCTGCTTTCTCGAACAACCGGTGGACTTCGAGGCTCTTGACGGCGCGCCCGTGCGCTTTTTGCTGACCGTCATCGCCCCGACCCTGCGCAGCCATCTGCACCTCCTTTCGCAACTGGGCTTCGCCCTGAAAAATCCCCGGTTCAAGAAGATTCTCACGGAGGAAGGGAGCCGAGAGGAGATTCTCGCCGCGCTGCGCCAGGCGGAAACGGAACTGGAGGCGAGTCGGCCATGAACCTGATCCCGCCGGCGCTTCTCGTTCTCCTTCTTGGCGGATGCGCCGCCCTCTGCTGCGGACGGCGCGCGGCGCCGGCGGCCTTCCTCGGCATCGGCGCCACCCTCATCGCCGCCCTTCTCGGACTGACGGCGGCGGGACGTACCCTCCTCGAACAACGCAGCGAAACCTTCTCCCTCCCCTGGCCGGTTCCCGGCGGCAGCTTCACCCTGACCCTCGACCCCCTGGCCGCCTTCTTTCTCGTGCCTATTCTCCTCCTCGCCCTGCTCTGCGCCCTCTACGGTCACGGCTATCTCAAGGAGCAAGCGGGCAGCCGCCCCTTGGGCGCCGCCTGGTTTTTCTACCTCGCCCTGATCGCCGCCATGGTCCTGTTGGTCACCGCCGCCAACGCGGTCCTTTTCATCGCCGCCTGGGAGTGCATGTCCCTGGCCTCTTTCTTTCTGGTCGCCTTCGACCACCGGAAAAAGGAGGTTCGCCAAGCCGCCTGGCTCTATCTGCTCTCGACCCATCTCGGCGCGGCGGCGCTCTTCGC
>CALJLX010000450.1 GCA_937982495.1 uncultured Desulfuromonas sp. | reverse complement strand
GGGCGCGCAACAGGCCTTAGCAAGCGCCGCCGGCCGGCATCGGCAAATTGCCTGGAAATGATTCGATATTAGGCATGACGGTCAGCTGGATGCCCCCTCGTTTTGGCACATGTTTTGCTGAGCGATACTGTGGTATACGGTTTTGTCGATGTTTCTCGGAAGGGGAGGAGGCTCATGTTGCTGAACACGCAAAGTATCCAGGTCAAGGTCGGAGGTTTTCTTTCGCTGGTGTTATTGGTGGTTTTCATCGCCAGTACCCTGATCAGTACCTTGCGCGCCAATCATCTGCTGGAGGCAAGCGGCAATGAAACCTTAAGAGTTCTGCGCGAGGGCGCCCAGAATCAGGCGCACAGCGTCTTCGCCAGCCTTGAGGCGGGCACGGCCGGATCCCTGGAGCGAGGGGAGATGGAAGTTTTCGACGAGTTGATCGCCAGCCTGGGCAAGGTGCCCGGGGTTATTGAAATCGGGCTGACCGATCCCCAGGGGACAATTCACTATTCCAGCCTGGCCGCCGGCAAGGGGAGCGGGTCGGACTTTGCCCGCCTGGCCGGAAGTTCGTCCGATGTGGTGGAAAAAGAGGATGGAAACGCTCTGCTGCTTCTGCGCCCGGAAATCATGGAGTCGACATGCCTCGAATGTCATGACGGGGCCACCGTCGGTAGCGTCGCCGGGGTTCTTTACCTGCGTTTTGCCCTGGATAAGCTGCGCGAAGGCGAAACGCAGGTCGCCACCGCCCTGGCCGATGCTCGTCGGGACAGCCTTTTGACAGGGGGGCTGACCGGACTCGGAGGCTTGCTCATCGCCACGCTCGGGGTCATGCTGTTGCTCGGCCGCATGGTGCGGAAGCCCTTGGCGCAGGTGGTTTCGATGATGGCGGAAATGGGCAAGGGGCATCTGGGCCAGCGCCTCCATCTGCACCAGAAGGATGAAATCGGTCAGATCGCCGCATCGATCGATGACTTTTCCGAGACCCTGGAAAAGGAAATTGTCGGGTCTTTGACAAAATTGGCGGCCGGAGATTTGAGTTTTGAAGTGCATCCGCACGATCAGCAGGACGTCATTCGTAATGCTCTGAAAAAAATGGGGCAGGACCTGAATGGAGTGATGTCCCAGATTCAGATGCTGGGGGATCAGATCAACTCGGGAAGCTTTCAGGTTTCCGATGCCAGCCAGTCCCTCTCCCAGGGCGCGACCGAATCGGCCGCGTCGCTGGAGGAAATCACCAGTACCATGCACGAAATGGGGTCGCAGACCCGTCGCAACGCCGAAAATGCCGGCCAGGCCAGCAAGCTGGCGGAACAGGCTCGCCAGTCGGCGGAAGGGGGCAACGCCCATATGCTGGAAATGATCGAAGCCATGGCCGAAATCAACGCCTCCAGCCAGAATATTTCCAAAATCATCAAGACCATTGACGAAATCGCCTTCCAGACCAATCTGCTCGCGCTGAACGCGGCGGTGGAAGCCGCGCGGGCCGGGCAGCATGGCAAGGGCTTCGCGGTCGTCGCCGAAGAGGTGCGCAACCTGGCGGCGCGCAGCGCCAAAGCCGCCCGGGAGACCGCGGACCTGATCGAGGGTTCGGTCGGCAAGGTTTCTTCCGGTTCCCAGATTGCCGACAAGACCGCCGAGGCCCTGAATGAAATCGTCGGCGGCATCGGCAAGGTGACCGATCTGGTGGCCGAGATCGCCGCGTCTTCCAACGAGCAGGCGCAAGGCATCTCGGAAATCAATATCGGGCTCGGCCAGATCGATCAGGTCACCCAGCAGAACACCGCCAACGCCGAACAGAGTGCCGCCGCCGCCGAGGAACTTGCCTCCCATGCCGCGCAGATGCAGGAGATGTTGCGGCGGTTCAAGCTCAAAGGTGGTGCGGGGAGATCCGGTGCCGGGGGACGGTCTCCGGCGCTGACCCTGGGGTATGACGAGTAGCCGACGCAGGCGGAGCGGATTGTCGTTTCGGGGAGGGGATCGCACCCCCTCCCGTTTCTTCCGGGCGGAATGCCCTTCACGGCCGTTCGAAGAGGAGTCGCGCAATGAACACGGTAGCGGAAAAACAGGGCATTCTTCTGGAAAGCGGAACCAACGAAATCGAACTCATCGAATTCTATCTCGGCTCCCAATCCTTCGGCATCAATGTCCACAAGCTGCGGGAGATCATCCCCTATGACGAGGCCAAGACCACTATTCTGCCGGAAAGCCCGCCGTCGGTGGTCGGCACGTTCCTGGTGCGCGGCAACACCATTCCCCTCATCGACCTCAATGTTCATTTGCGCCGCGGTTCCGGCGAGGCGGCGGCGACCGATGGTCGGCAGGTCGTGCTGGTTTGCGAATTCAACCGTTGCGTCAATGGCTTTCTGGTCGACGGCGTGAATCAGATTCACCGGATTTCCTGGAAAAACATCCAGCCCCTGTCGGCTTACATCGGTCGCTACAGGCCGCGCTTCACCGGCAGCTTCGCCATCGACGGCCGGGAAATCCTCATCGTCGATCTCGAGCACATCGTCGCGGAACTCGACCCCGAAGCGGGACTTTCCTACACGGCGCCGGAGTCTGTGCCCGTTTCCGCGCCGACGGAACTCAGCCTGGAAGAGCGGCGCGGCCAATGTCGCCTCTTCATGGCCGAGGATTCGGCCATCATCCGCGACAGCATCCTGCGCATTCTCCACACCTCGGGTTATACGCAGATCTCCGCCTTTGTCGACGGCGAGGCCTGCTACGATGAAATTCTGGCACGCAAAATAAGCATGAGGAATGACGCCGCCAACCGGGATCAACTTTTCGACCTGCTGGTTTCCGATATCGAGATGCCCAAGCTCGACGGTCTGACCCTCTGTCGCCGGGTCAAGGAAGACCCCCTGCTCAAGCACATTCCGGTGATCATGTTTTCATCGCTGATCACCGAGCAGATGGTCTTCCATTGTCAGCAGGTCGGCGCCGACGGTTACATCAGCAAGCCCCAGATCACCGAACTGGTGGCGATGATCGACGGTTTCCTGCTGAAATAGCCCCGCGTGCCCAAGGGGCCGGAATCTTTTTATGATCTGGTTCATAGCTTTCGCCCTCTTTGCGATCGGCGGCGCCGCCGGTTTTGTCATGCATCGTTCCGACTTCTGTCTGGCCGGCGCCTTTCGCGATCTCTTTCTCTTCCGCCAGGGGCGGATGCTGCGGGTTCTGCTGCTTCTGGCGGTGGTCGCCATGCCGCTCTACGAAGCCGGCCGCCTGCTCGGCATCCTGGCCGTCCCCTTTCCTCTTTTCGGCCCGCCGTCCCTGGTCAATCCCCTGGGGGGACTGTTCTTCGGTATCGGCATGGTTCTGGCCGGTGGCTGTGTGGTCGGCACCCTCTACAAAATGGCCGCGGGCAGGCTGACCAGCCTGGTCGCTTTCGCCGGGCTGCTGGCGGGCAGCGCCCTCTATGCCGAAATCCACCCCTGGTGGGCACAGTTGGCGCGGCGGGGCATTCTCGCCTCCTCCGTTACCTTGCCGCGGATGCTCGATCTGCCTCCCCTGCTGCTGCTCGCTCCCCTTGCTGCCGTTGCCGGTTTTTGGCTGCGCCGCTGGGGACGGCAGGGGCTGCTGTCCCAGGAAAGTTACGCCGAAGGCCATCTGCAACCCTGGAAGGCGGCGCTTTGGCTGGCTGTTTTGAGTTTAGCTTCGGCCCTGGTCAGCGGTATGCCCATGGGGATAACGACCGCCTATGCCAAGCTCGCCGGGATGCTGGAAGCCCTGTTCGTTCCCGGGCATGTGGCGAGTCTGGCCTTTTTCGCCACGGAGCCCCTGAGCTTCACCCATCCCCTTTGGGGAGTCACTCTGCACGGCGGTCCCGGTCCGCGCCTGGACGGCATCGCCCTCGCCCAGTTTCCCCTGATTGCCGGAATTCTCTGCGGATCGGCCTGCTCGGCGCTGCGCCTGGGGGAGTGGCGGTTTTACACCCGCGTGCCGATAAAACAGTGTCTTTGGGCTTTTGTTGGTGGTACGCTGATGGGACTTTCGGCGCGGATGGCGCCGGCCTGCAACATCTGGCATCTCATGGGCGGGCTGCCCATCCTCGCCGGGCAAAGCCTGCTCTTTGTCGCCGGGCTTTTCCCCGGGGCCTGGCTGGGGAGCCGGTTGCTGCGCAAATATGTCATTTGATGAGGGACAGGAGGGTCGATGACGGCAACGGCTATGGACGAACTGGAATTGGACATTCGTGGGCAGGTCTGCCCATCGACCCTGTTGACGACCCTCAAGGAAGTCAACGGCAACTTCGAGCGGCTCAAGGCCGGCACCTTGCGCCTGGTCGTGAAGACCGACGCCCGCGATGCCACCGGCACCATTCCGCCGATGGTCAAGAGCATGGGCTTCGCGGTCAGCGTCCTCAAGGAGCAGGGCTATTACATGATCGTGATCGGTAAAGAGCAGCAAGCATGAACGATATGCACGCAACCGCGGGGCCGGGGGCCGAGGCGGAAATCGCCCGGCTGCGGGAAGAAAATGCCCATTTGCGCGACTGGCAAGCGCGGAGCATCCGTTATATCCGCGACAAGGTCGATCAGCTGCTGGGGGTGGTGGGCACGGTGCCCCTGCGTCCCGAGGAGCTGGATGACGAGATGCTTCTGAGCCTCGATCCCATCGGGATCGTCAGCGCCACCTTCGTGCGGATTCTGGAAAACCTGCGGGAGACCAACGCAGAGTTGGCCCTGGCGCGGGACGAGATCGGCGCCATTTTCCAGGCGGCGGGCAACGGCATCATGGTTCTCGACAGTCAGGGCCGGGTGCTCTCGTACAACGCCAAGCTGCGCGAGCTCTTTCTGCCGGAAGGGGTCGATCTGGTCGGCCGTTGCTGTTCCGGCCTGATCTGCACGCCCGAGGTTCGGCACGAAGCCTGTGTCTTTGATATGGTGATGCGTTCCGGCGCGGCGGCGAGCTGCCGCAAATGGTGCCTGGCCGGACGCTATTTCGATGTCGTCGGTTCCCCGATCAAAAACCAGGACGGCGAGATCGAGCAGGTGGTGCTGGTCTACAACGACATTACCGAACGGATCCGCAGCGAGCAGGCGCTGGCCGACGCCAAGGCCCGTCTGGCGACGATCTTCGAGGCGGTTCCGGCCGGCATCGTTCTGATCGACGCCCAGAGCCACCGCATTGTCGACGCCAACCAGCATGCCTTGCAGATGCTCGAACTCCCCCGGGAAAAGGTCTTCGGCGCCGAATGCTTCAGTCACATCTGTGCCAAGGACCATGCCGGCTGTCCCATCACCGACGGCGGCAAGAGCATCGACACCACCGAATGCACCCTGGAGCGGGCCGGCGGCACTTCCGTGCCGATTCTCAAGACCGTGGCGCCGGTCATGCTCGGCGATCGGCTCTATCTGCTGGAGAGTTTTCTCGACATCGCCGACCGCAAGCAGGCCGAGGAGGCCATGCGTCAGGCTTTGGCCGAGGCCGAGGACGCCCGCGGCAAGATGGACGGCATCCTCCAGTCGGTGGCCGACCCGCTGATTGTCACCGATTCCGAGCAGCGCATCATTCTCATGAATCGTGCCGCCGAAGAGCTTTTGGGGATCTGTCTCTACAATTCCCAGGGGCTGGCCCTCGACCAGGTCATTTCCGATGTCCGACTGCTGGAGGCGTTGCGGGGGGATCTGACGGAAGAGTCCCGGGTCGACGTGGCGCTCCCCGCGGCCGGCGGCGGCGAATGGATTTATCAGGGGAGCACCTCCCCCCTGCTTTCCGCCGATGGCCTGATTTCCGGCATGATCACGGTCCTGCGCAACGTGACCCAGGAGCGGGAGATCGAGCGGATGAAATCGGAGTTCGTCTCCACCGCCGCCCATGAACTGCAAACACCCCTGGCGGCCATCATCGGCTTTTCCGAACTGCTGATGAACCAGCGGGAGGATCTCACGCCCGAGTTGGAACAGCAAAGCCTCGGCTACATCTACGACAAGGCCGATCTGCTCTCGAAGATTGTCGACGACCTGCTTGATATCAGCCGTATCGAATCGGGACGGGCGCTGGAACTTTACGTCAGCGAGTGCGAACTTACCCCCCTGATCGAGCAGGTGGTCAGACCCTACCGGAATCGGCCCGGACCCCATCTGTTCAAGCTCCATCTGCCCGGGGAGTCGCGGCGGGTGCGGGTCGACCGGCGCAAGCTGGAGCAGATTCTCGACAACCTGCTCAGCAACGCCTACAAATATTCGCCGGAAGGCGGCCTGATCCGCATGACCGTGCAGTGCTCGGACGAGCTGCTCAAGGTTTCCGTGGAGGACCAGGGGATCGGCATGACCCCCGAGCAGCGCAGCCGTATCTACGACAAGTTCTATCGGGGGGATGCCTCGAACACCTCGATTGGCGGCACCGGCCTGGGGATGAGCATCACCAAGTATTTCGTCGAGGCGCATGGGGGCAGGATCTGGGTCGAAAGCGAGCCGGGACTGGGAACCAAGGTCAGCTTCGAGCTGCCCATGCAACCCCGGCCGGAAGCGGATTTCGACTAGCCGGGGACAAGGGAAGTCGGCGGGAAGATAAAAAAAGGGATCGGCGCTGGGCCGATCCCTTTGTCATTGTTTGGTTGCGGGGGAAGGATTTGAACCTTCGACCTTCGGGTTATGAGCCCGACGAGCTACCAGACTGCTCCACCCCGCGTCAAGAACAGACACCCTATGCTGTCGACGCCCGCTTGTCAATGAAAAATTTACCGGACCTGGTACAAAATCCTCGAGGTCACGAGGATGCGGCGCCCTTGCCCCTTCCGGGCTTTTCCGGTATAACACCCCCTGGGTTCGGCGGCGACCGTCGTGCCGGCCTCCCTTCCTTGCCATTCCTCCATCAGGTTGAAATATGCTCGAAGAGTTGACCGTTTCGCTGGAAAAAGCCCTCGCCCTGCGCGATCAGGGGGCGCTGCTGGTCGATGCCCGGACTTCGGCGGAGTTTGCCGAGTCGAGCATTCCAGGCGCGGTCAACGTGCCGATTTTCAGCGACGCCGAGCGGGCCGAGGTCGGCACCCTGTACAAACGCCAGGGGCGTCAGGCGGCCCGGCGGCTCGGCGTGCGCCTGGTGGCGCCGAGGATACCCGAGTTGATCGAACAGGTCGAGGAGGCCTGGGGAGCGGCCGGACGGGTGCCCATCGTCGTCTTCTGCTGGCGCGGGGGGATGCGCAGCAAGGCCTTGACCTCCTTTCTCCAGTTGGCGGGGTTGCCGGCGCGGCAGCTCACGGGCGGGCACAAGGCCTTTCGCGGCATGGTCCGGGATTTTCTGGAGCGGGGGGAGTGGGGGCGGCTGCTGGTTCTGCGCGGCCTGACCGGGGTCGGCAAGACCCGTCAGCTGCTGGAGTTGGCGGCGGAAGGGTATCCGGTGCTCGATCTGGAAGGGCTGGCCGGCCACCGGGGAAGCGCCTTCGGCGGTCTCGGGCTGGCGCCGCAGCCGACCCAGAAGCAGTTCGAGGCCCTGCTCTGGGATGCCCTGCGCCGGATTCCGCCCGAGGGCTATGCCCTGGCCGAAGGGGAGAGCCGCCATATCGGGCGCCTGATTCTGCCCCTTAAAGTCTACGAAGCCTTGCAGAAGGAGACCTCGCTGTGGATCGAGGCCGCCCTCGACTACCGGGCGCGGGTGATTCTGGAGGACTACCCGGCCCGCGATGCCCTGCGCGACGCTTTTGTCCCGCCGATCAAGGCGTTGCGCCAGCGGCTGGGCGGCGAGACGGTGGAAGGGTTTCTTGCCCTGCTCGCCGCCGGGGAGTGGGAGGTGTTGGCGCGGGAGCTGATGCAGCGCTATTACGATCCCCTCTACAGCCACACCCTGCCCGAGCGGCGGGTCGTCATCCCGATCGACGGGCCGGAAGGGCCGGCCCGTCTGCGCCGGGCCATTGCCGAACTGTTGGCGCAACCGCCGGCCTGAGCGAGCCGCAGCGATCCTTTTGACCCTTACTTTTACCCGCGAGGGCGCCGATGGCCAAGATGATTCCGGATGGGCGTAAAAATTCCCTGTGCGACCGCTGTCTGCGCTCCTGCAAGCAGCCCGGGGGCGTCCTGCTGCTGGAATGTCCGCGCTTTCTCAAGCGCCCCTTCAAGGTTGCCGCGCACCGTTTTGAACAGCTGGATCTGTTTGGGCGGAATGTCGATAAAAATAAGGATCCCGACGGGGAATCCTAAAAAAGACCCGAGAAAAAGCTTGCTTTGCGTCCTTAATCCTGTATGATGTCTGGCTGGCAGTGCAACCCTCCGGCGGAAATTCCGCCCGGGGCGCGGGCGCCTAAGGCGCTTGCCCCACTCATCGAACCCTGACCCCCTCCGCTCTTCTTCCCTCCGGAATCCGCGGCATTCAATCAGGTTGGCGACGATGTGAATGCCATCCGATGTCGCGGAAAAATGTCCCGGCGCCCCTGTCGCTTGCAACTCGCGGGCCTCTCTTTTTTCCCTCATCGTTTTCGTGTCGGCCGCTTGTCGCGGAGCATCGGTTGCTCCCCCGGCGGACACCCTCTTTTGTTGGCCCCGGCCTGACCCGCCCTTGTCGGCGTGCGTCCGCGCCCGGCCGAAGGAAATCGTATGTCTTTTGCTGAACTGAACCTGATTCCCGCCCTGCTCAAGGGAATCGAAGAATG
>CALJLX010000449.1 GCA_937982495.1 uncultured Desulfuromonas sp. | reverse complement strand
GGAGATTTCCTCCACCTGCAGTCCCCGTCCGGTTTCGGTGAAGTAGAGAAAGAGCAGCAGGGTCGGATCGGGCCGGTCGGGCAGATGCCGGAAGCGGGCGGCGAAGTGTTGCAGCTTGATCCCTTGCCCCTTGATCGTTTCCTGCTCCTGTTTCACCCGTTCCCGCACCCAGTGCTGCTCGTCGGCGTCGAGGGCGGTGTCGAAGAAGTCCGGGGCGTTGCCCGGCACCACCCGCTCGCTGTGGGCGAAATCCCGCGCCACTTGCTCCCGCAGTCTCCCGCCTGTCTCTCCGTCGAATTCCGCCGCGACGAAGGCCGCCAGGCCTTCGAAGACGCCCCGCTGCGACAGGGGGTGGCGGAAGAGTCCAACCCGCCGCCAGTAGGCCTCCAGTCGCGCCAATCCCGCCGCCAATCCGCCGCAGGCGGCGCACAACCCGTCGATAAACCGGTCGCAGCGGCCGCTGTTGCAGGTCAGATCCATGAGTCGACCGATGCCCCGCAGGCGTTCCAGTTCGGCGAAGTTCAAGTCGGCCGTGGCCAGGACGGTGTAGGGGGGATGGGGATCGAAGCGAATGGCGAAGTCTTCGGCCTGGAGGCGCAGGGGCGCGCCGGGCAGCAGTTTGACCGGCTCGATCTGCAAGTGGTGGGGCTTCAGGGCCGCCACGCGGTCGATGGAGGCGAGAAAGTCGCTGAAACCTTCGCCGGGCAAGCCGGCGATGAGATCGAGGTGCAGGTGGATATTTCCGGCGCGGCGCAGGCGACGGACGTTCTCGGCGAGCCGGTCGAGGGAGGCCCGGCGGCCGACGGCGGCGAGGGTTTCCGGCAGGGTCGACTGGACGCCGATCTCGAACTGGAACATCCCCTCGGGGACGGTTTCGAGCAGCTCAAGGGTGGCGTCGTCGAGGAGGTGGGCGCCGATCTCGAAATGAAAGTGGCTGTGGCGGTTATGGGCGAGGATGTAGGCGAAAATCTCCCGGGCGCGTTCGGCGTGGTAGTTGAAGGTGCGGTCGACCAGCTTGATCTTGGGGATTTCCCGCTCCAGCAGCCAGTCGAGGTCGGCGCGGATGCGCGCCATGGAAAAGGAGCGCACTCGCTGATCCAGCGCGCTCATGCAGAAGCTGCAGGTGTAGGGGCAGCCGCGGCTGGTCTCCAGATAAACGAAGCCCCGGCCGGTGTCGACCAGCCCGAGTTGAAAGGGGGAGGGGAGCGTATCGAGGGGGTCGAGGAGCGGCCCGTCGGGACCGGCGATGAGTTCCTTGCCCTCACGCCGCAAGACCCGGGGAATGATGCCCGGTTCCTCGCCCCGTTGCCAGGCCCGAAGCAGGGCGCGCAGGGGGATTTCCCCCTCGCCGCGGATCAGGGCGGTGAGGCCGCCGTGGCGGTGGAACAGTTCCGGTCCGTCGAAGGAGACCTCCGGTCCGCCGAGGACGAGGCGCAACTCGGGGCGCGCCACGGCCAGGGCATCGACCAACTCCAAAGTCTCCCGACGGTTCCACAGGTAGACCGAGAAGGCGACGACGTCCGGCGCTTCGGCGAGCAGGGAGGCGAGGAGGTTTTCCTTCGGCTCGTGAACGGTGAATTCGCGGATGAGCAGCTCGCCGCACTCAAAGCCGCCATAGGCGGCGAGGCAGGGGAGGGCGAGACTGGGATGGATGAATTTGCTGTGCAACGTGGTCAGAAGGGTGCGCATGGCGGCAAGGATAACGGATGGCGTCGGTGAAGAAAAGGGGAATTCGTCCTTGCCGATTTCCCTTTGTTCGCCGGTGTGCTATGTTACATCCCCTTGAAAAATCGCCATAACGATGGGATTACCATGAGCGCCAAAAAAACCATCCTCGCCGTTGTCGCCAACGCCCAGGGCGAGGTCTTCGAACATCCCGAACTGCTCCTGGCCGGCATGAACGGCCTGACTCCCCGGGCGCCCCGGCCCGACGAACTGATTCCGCTGCCCGAGGGGAGCCGGCTCTTCACCATCCCCGATACCCCGCCTATGGGTTTCGACCGGCGCGGGCGCAAGCTGTGTACCGTCGAGACGCTGCCGCGCGGTTGGGGCGGCGGGCGCATCCAGGCGGTTTCGGCTTTCATGACCCCCGGCTACACCCGCACCCTGCTCCCCGCCGCCGACTACCGGCGCAAGGCGGTGCAGTTGCCCCTCTGGTCCTACACGGCGGTCGGCTGGTGCGTGGAGGAGGAGCGCTTCTATGTGGCGGCGGCCAAGGTCGACCGCAACCCCCAGTGGAGCCCCGAGCACTACGACGACCGCAAACTCGATCCCCTGGTACGGCGGTCGCTCAAGGAGCATCCGGAAAATCGGCTGATCGAACAGCTCTCTCGCTGCGCCGTCGATTACCATTGTTTCGCCGCGAAAAATCTCTTCTTCCGCCGCTGGGAGGCGCCCCTGCCGACCTCGCCGACCTGCAATTCCCGCTGCCTCGGCTGCATCTCCCTGCAGGAGGCGCCGGAATGCTGCCCGGCCAGCCA
>CALJLX010000448.1 GCA_937982495.1 uncultured Desulfuromonas sp. | reverse complement strand
CGGCGGCCAATCCCAAGGGTTACGGCGCTTTCTATTTCCCCTGGATTCAGGTCGCTGATCCCCTGCAAGCGGCGGGTACCCGCATCGCCGTGCCGCCGAGCGGGCATCTGGCCGGGATCTATTCCCGTTCCGACGCCCAGCGCGGGGTGCACAAGGCCCCGGCCAACGAAGTCGTCATGGGTGCCCTCGGGGTGCGCTATCCGGTGAGCAAGATCCTGCAACAGTCCCTCAATCCGCGCGGCGTCAACTGCATCCGTTCCTTCGACGGCACCATCAAGGTCTGGGGGGCGCGGACCCTGGCCTCCGATGCCGCCGGCGATCCCGAGTGGATTTACATCAACGTCCGCCGGCTCTTCAACTTCATGCGCGAGTCCATCGACGAAGGCACCCAGTGGGTCGTCTTCGAGCCCAACGACATGGCCCTGTGGGCGAAAATCTCCCGCAACATCACGGCATTTCTGACCAATGTCTGGCGTGCCGGGGCGCTCTTCGGCAGCACCCCGCAGGAAGCCTTTTACGTCAAATGCGACGCCGACACCAACCCCCCGGACGTGCGCGACCTCGGCCGGGTGGTGACGGAAATCGGCGTGGCCGTGGTCAAACCGGCGGAATTCGTCATCTTCCGCATCAGCCAGTGGGCGGGACCGGGGCAGTAAGACTGAAGGCTGAAGGGCGGAAATCATGGAGCTTGGGTTATGAGTGGATCGGGTTTGGCATCGCCGGGGGTTTATTTCAGGGAGGAGGTTTCCGCGCCTTCCCGGCTGCCCTTGCGTACCGGGGTGCCGTTCTTCATCGGCTTTGCCGCCGAGGGAGCGGGGCGGGGACTGTCCGTAGTCCGGGGCTGGGCGGAATTTGTCCGGAACTTTGGCGACGTTCGTGCCGACGCCTATCTGGCCTACGCCGTGCGTGGCTTCTTCGCCAACGGCGGTGCCCTCTGCCAGGTGGCGACCCTGATCCCGGGGGGGGATGTCGTCGCCGCTCTCGCAAGTCTGCTGGCGCGGACGGCGAACGATCCGCTGTCGGAGGAGGTCGATCTGCTCTGCTTCCCCGACGCGGTCCTGGTTCCGGAACGGACGGTGGAGCTGCAACGGATGCTCCTCGACTTCTGCCGCCGGGACGCGCAGGGGCGGCCCCATTACCTTTTCGCCATTCTCGATGCGTTGCCCGCCGCCGGCAGCGATGAAATCGTCAAGCAGCGCAACGCGCTGGTGCTCAACAACCCGGCGGCCGCGCGGAGCGGGGCTCTGTATTTTCCCTGGATTCTCCTCGCCGACGGACCTTCAAACGGTCGGGGCTTCGTTCCCCCCTGCGGGCACATCGCCGGGATTTACGCCGGTCGGGACGGGGCGGTCGGCGTCCATCAGGCGCCGGCCAACGCCGAACTGGAAGGGGCTCTCGATCTCCAGGGACAGGTCGACGGACTCTTGCAACAGACGTTGAATCCCCTGGGGATCAACTGCCTGCGGGCCTTTCCGGGGCGGGGCATCCGCGTTTGGGGCGCCCGCACCCTGAGCGACGACCCGCAATGGACCTACGTCAACGTGCGGCGGGTTTTTCTCACCGTCTGCCGCTGGATCGAACGCTTCATGGAGTCGCTGGTCTTCGAGCCCCACGACGAAGGGCTGTGGTTGCGGGTGAATCGCGAACTCAACGCTTATCTGACGGAGTTGTTCCGCCAGGGGGCGTTTCGGGGGGAAACGGTGGAAGAAGCCTTTTACGTGCGTTGCGACGCCGCCGTCAATCCCCGGGAAGTGCGCGATCTCGGCCAATTGGTGACGGAAGTCGGGCTGGCCCCGGCGGTGCCTGGGGAATTCATCGTCATCCGGATTGTTCAGGGGGAGGGCGGCGTCAGTCTCGCCATCGACAGCGACGCCGAATCTGCTCAATTGGTTCGCTCCGCCCTGCACGTTGCCGATCTGCCGATTTTGCACATCGAAGCCAATCCACCGGGGGCCGACGTCCCCGGGGAATACCTGCTCATCGCCAATCACAGCGGGCGGGCGGTGGAAATGACCAACTGGAAACTTGTCGACCGGGCCGGGCATCGTTACGTTTTCCCGCGTTTTACCCTCTCCCGGGCCGCCCAGGTGCGGATCTGGACCAAGGCCGGCGTCGATACCGGCGCCGACCTCTTCTGGGGGTACAGCCGCGCCGTCTGGAACAATCCCGGAGACACGGCCTTTTTGTACGACGCTCAGGATTATCTGATTTCGACCTATACCTATCAGGCGAGCCAATAAACCCAGGACAGAACCTTTCGAAGGAGATGAGCCATGCCCACAGGAGAAAGAAAAGATCCCTATCGTTCCTATAATTTTTTGGTCGAAATCGACGGCATCACCCGCGCCGGTTTCCGCGAGTGCTCGGGCCTCGATTCGACCCAGGATCCCATCGACTACCGCGAGGGGACCGATCCCCTCACCACCCGCAAACTGCCGGGACTGGTCAAATATTCCAACATCTCCCTGAAATCGGGGATGACCGACGACGCCGAGCTGTGGGAATGGCGCAAGAAGGCGATGGAGGGGAAAGTCGAGCGCAAGAACGCCTCCATCGTCCTGCTCGACGACACCGGCGCCGAAAAGGTCCGCTGGAACTTCATCAACGGCTGGCCGACCAAGTGGACCGGGCCGACCTTCAACGCCACCGGCAACGAAGTCGCCATCGAAACCCTCGAAATCGTTCATGAGGGGCTGAGCAAGGCATGACGTTGCAGACCGAGTTTCCCTTTACGTTGCCGCGCGGCTATGTGGACGGCGAGGGCAATCTGCACCGCGAGGGGGTGATGCGGCTGGCCACCGCCTTCGACGAAATCGCGCCGATGAAAGACCCCCGGGTACAGGCCAACCCGGCCTATCTGGTGATAATCCTGCTGTCGCGGGTGATCGTCCGGCTCGGTGCCCTGTCCAGTCTCAATCCGAAGATGGTGGAGGGGCTGTTTTCCGCCGACCTGGCCTTTTTGCAGGATTTCTACCGGCGCATCAACGATTACGGTAGCAGCCGCATGGAAGTGGCCTGCCCCCATTGCGAGGGCCGCTTCTCGGTGGAGGTGAACGGCTCGGGGGAGCCCTAGGCTACCCCTCGGACCGGCTTTTCGAGGAGGTGGCCTACATCGCCTATCACTTCAACTGGCCCCATGACCAGATTCTCGGGTTGGAGCATCGCGAACGCCGGCAGTGGGTCGAGGAAATCGCCGGCATCAATCGCCGGCTCAACGACGGCGGCAGTGGAGGCAACAGCGAACCATGGCACTAGGCGCGCGGATCGATCCCTATCGCGGTTTCAACTTTCTCGTGGAAATCGACGGCCTGGTGGTTGGCGGTTTCAGCGATGTCAGCGGTTTGCAGGCCGAGATCGAAGTCCACGATTACCGTGAGGGGGGGCTCAATCAGTACATGCACCGGTTGGCCGGACCGGTGCGCTACCCCGGCAACCTGATTCTCAAGCGCGGGGTGACCGACAATTTGAGCCTCTGGCTCTGGCACAAGGAAGTGCGTGGCGGCAAGATTCAACGTCGTAACGTGTCGATTCTGCTCCTCGACGACAGCCGCAAGACGGTTCGGGTCTGGCATCTCGATCAGGCCTGGCCGGTGAAATGGGCGGGTCCGGATCTGCGCGCCGAGGGCAACACCGTCGCCGTGGAGTCGCTGGAGTTGGCCCATAGTGGGTTTTCGCTGGTTTAGATCAAGGATAAGGATTCTTTCGAGGATTTATGGACCATCCCCATCCCGACATAACCGCCCCGAAAGGTGGCGCTGGCGGCGAACCCCTGGAGGGGGCGGTGCGGGAGCGCATCCTGCGGCTGCATCCCCTGGGCGGAGACGGCGGATTGGCGGGGAGGGTGATGCGGAAAGCCTCGGGCTGGGAAGAGGCGGGATCTTTCGCCGCCGAGGTTATGAGCCGCTTCCGTTCACCCTTTGCGGTGACGCCGATGGCCATGCCTCTGGCGCTGCCGGCGGCGGAGTCCCGAATACCCGCGACCGGGTCGGCTTTGGTTCCGGCGACACCGTCGGTCCATCAGCGGCAACTTCCGGTGGTCGATTCTTCCCCCTCTGGAACAGTGGGGTCGGGAAGTCTGGTGCAACGCAAAGTCATGGGCGGCTCCGATTCTACCCCTTCGGCCCAGTCAATCGGAACGGTTTCAGAGCCGTTTTACTCCCCAGAGAAGTTAGTCGAAGGATTCCATAAAAACATCGCTGGTTCAGACAAATACAAAAGTAAAGCTAATGTATCGCCTGAACTTAAGTCTCCACCGACGGCGGCGGGGACCTGGGCCATGACCACACGTTTGCATGGCACGCTCGGCGCGCGACTGGTACAGCGGCATTCAACTTTCGCCGGGACGTCGGCGGAGAAGGACGCGGTAGCTGGTAGTCCGTTTTCAATTCAAAAAATGCCTCTGACGGCAGGTGAAAGTAGCCCGTTGGCAAGGGCGAACGAAGCGATGGGGAGAACCTCGCAACGCAGGGCTTCCAGCGAAATAGCGTCGGGTGAGAGCACTGTGGGCAACGCGGACAAGATCCCGGCGGTAAATCCCGCCGTAGTGGCGGCCCCCTTTGTCCGCCCGCCTTTCCTAAAACAACAGCGGGAGGGTGTTTCGACATCGCCGAAAACCGCTGTCGTCCAACTTAGAGCGGAACCGTCGGCATCCTCCCTGCCTTTGGTGAAACCGACGTCGACGGCAACCGCAACAATCCAACGCAAAGTCGGCGGGGCGTCCCTGGCCGACACCATTTTCGCGCGTCTGCCGAATTCTTCTCCCGGCGCGGCAATCCCGCCGTTGCCCTTGCCCTTGGCCGCGCCGGAGGTCGACCGTTCCGGTCCGGCGATGGATAGCCTGTCGTCCTTATCGATGACGACGCCTTCCGGCGCTGTTTCCCAGGCTGCCGCTGCCTCCTCCACCCTTTTCCCGCCGCCAAAGGGGGCTCCATCCGCCGGGGCCGCGTCGGGGCAAGGGCTTTTGCCGGTCATTCCGCGCTCGCCTTCGGTCGGGGGCGCTTCCGGAGTGGTTTCGCGCAAGGGCAAGGAGGCCGTGACCGGGCCGGAGTTGTCCTGGGGAGGACCCCTGGCGGCGGCCCCCGAAACGGCGGGAGCCGTCTTGTTTCCGCGCACGGGTACTTTTTCTCCTCCACTTCCAACCGTTCCGGCGAACACCTCCGGTTCGGCGCTCGCGGCGCCGCTCCCGCTGGCCCGGATGCAGGGCTTGGCCGGGTCCGGCGCGGTCGGAAGCATCCAAAGGAAATTGTCCGATCCGGCGTCGGTGATGCAACGCGCGGAGACGGCCGACGCGAGCAACCCGCCGGCATCGTCCGTCGGAACGAGCGAAAGCACGGGTACTTTTTCTCCGAGCAGGTTGCCGGAAATGGGCACCGGGACACCGATGCTGGGTGCGCCCGTCGATCTGGAACGGGTGGCCGACGAGGTCTATCGGATCATCGAGAGGCGGCTGATCGTCGAGAAGGAAAACCGGGGGCTGTGAGATGAAACTGGAAAAAGCCAACATCAGCGTGGTTATCGGCGGCGGCGAGGCGGTGGAGGTGTTGTTCAACCCCAACGAGTATCGCCTGTCCGGGTCGAACCAGTTCGCCGAGGTGGCCATTCCCGGCCTGCCGGCGCCGCCGTTGCAATTCGTCAAGGGCAACAGCCGCACCCTCTCCATGCAGCTCTTTTTCGACACCTACGAGAAGGGGAGCGACGTGCGGGAACATACCCGCAAGGTGACGGGCCTGCTCGACATCGACCCCGAACTGCACGCGCCGCCGGTGGTGCTCTTTACCTGGGGCGATCTCAATTTCATGGGGGTGCTGGAGCGGGCCGAGCAGCGCTTCACCCTCTTCTATGCCAGCGGCATCCCGGCGCGGGCGACCGTCGACGTCACCTTCAAGGAGTTCATCGAAGGGACCGAACAGGCGGGGAAAAACCGTTCGGCCACCTTCGACAAACGGCGCACCGTGCGGCGCGGCGACACCCTGAGCGGCATCGCCGGCCGGGAATACGGCGATCCCGGCAACTGGCGGCCAATCGCCGCCGCCAACGGCATCGATGACCCCTTGGCCCTGTATCCCGGCCAGGTGCTGGTTATCCCCGCCATCGAGTGAGGCTCGGCCTATGGCGGGAATAAACGGGTATGTACCCGATTACAAGATTACCGTGGGGGGAGAGGATCTGCGCCTTGGCTTCAACGCCGATATCCTCTCGCTGAGTGTCACCGACAACTGCAACAGCGCCGACAGCTTCACCTTTTCCCTGCGCGAGCGCCATCCCGAAAGCGGCCGCTTCGCCGGGGGCGCCAAGATGAAATGGTTCGATAGCGGCACCTTTCGCGAGGGCGGAGAAGTGACCATCGAGATGGGATTTCGCGGAGCGAAAATGCAGAAATTCAAGGGGGTCATCACCAGCGTCAGCCTGAGCTTTCCCGAAACGGGCACGCCGACCCTGACGGTGCAGGGGCGCAGCCTTTACGACCGGCTGCTCAACCAGTGCGAGACCCTGTCTTTCGAGAACAAGACCGACAGCGACATGGCGAAAAAAATCGCCGATACCCGCAAACTCGATGCCAAAATCCAGGGGACCAGCACCAAGTATCCCCTGGTATCGTCGGGGAACGATACCTATGCCGCTTTTCTGCAGAAGCGCGCCGAGCGCATCGGTTACGAACTGGTGGTCAAGGAGAACACCCTTCATTTCGAGTTGCCGGCCTATCTCACCGGCGCCGGTCCCGAACTGACCCTGGAATGGGGACTGAATCTGTTGAGTTTTTCGCCGACGCTCTCCACCTATCGGAAGGTGACTCACGTCAAGGTGCGGGCCGCGCAGACTTCTCTCGGGCGCGGCAAGGAACCCATCGAAGGGACGGCCGATCCCGGCGCCGAGCGGGGCAAGCTGGGGAAAAAGAGCGCCTCGCAGATCGCCGAGGATATCAACGGCAAGAACGAGCTGGTGGTGGACGATCACCTGGCGACCACCCAGGAAGAAGCGGAACTGTTGGCCAAGGCGAAACTGGAGGCGAGCTCCATCGAATTCATCACCGGCCGGGGTGCTTGCAACGGCAATCCGAAACTTTCGGCGCGGAAAGTGGTGGCCATCAAGGGGGTCGGCGAAATTTTCAGCGGCCACTATTATGTCACCTCGGCGACCCACACCGTCGATAGCAGCGGCTATCGGACCACCTTCGAAGTGAAGAGGAACGGACGATGAGCATTGTCGAACTGATGCGCGGCACCGCCCGCGAAGCTTCGGACCGCCGCCAAATCGGCGGGGTGGCGACGGCCATCGTGCGAGACATCCGCGACCCCGACGGGCTCGGCCGGGTCAAGGTCGATTTCCCCTGGCGGATCGACTCCGGGGCCGGGGTGTCCGTCACCGACGGCGACGACCGGGCGCACAGCTATTGGGCGCGCATCGCCACCCTCTTCGCCGGAGCGGGACGCGGCAGCTTTTTCATCCCCGAAGTCGGCGACGAGGTGCTGGTGGCTTTCGAGCACGGCGATCCGGGGCGTCCCATCGTGATCGGATCGCTTTGGAACAGCGAGGACACGCCGCCGGAAAGCATGGACGGCGAGGGCAAAAACCACGTTCGCGCCATCCATTCCCGTAGCGGCCACATCGTCCGCCTGGTCGACGATACCGAGAATCAGGCGGCCAAGGTCGAGATCATCAGCCAGGGGGGACACAAACTGACCCTCGACGACGAAGGCGGGCAGGGGAAGATAGAACTGAAGACCGCCGGCGGCCACACCCTGACCTTCGATGATGCCGGCGGCAAGGCGAGCCTCGCCGACAGCGGCGGCAACAAGCTGGAGTTCGACGCCAACTCTGGCGCGCTCAAGGTGCAGGTGAGCGGCAACGCCGACCAGCAGGTGGGCGGCAATCTGTCGATCAGTGTCAGCGGCAGCGCCACCATCTCGGCCCCGTCCGGAGTGACCCTCGACAGTTCCTCCGTCAAGCTCGGGACCGGCGCCTCGCTGGCCCTGGTCAACGAAACCCTGTTGACTCTCTTCAATACGCATATGCACGTCGGCAACATGGGCGCGCCGACCTCGCCGCCGGTCGTTCCGGCGGTCCCCGGCACGCAAAGCACCATTTTCGTCAAGGGGGCCTGACCATGGGCAGCGAATTTCTCGGCGTCGGCTGGAACTATCCGGTTTCCCTGGAAAACGGGGAGATCGCCCTGACCCGTCACGAAGAGGATATCCGCCAGGCGATCCGCATCATTCTCGAAACGGCGCCGGGCGAGAGGCTGATGCGTCCCGATTTCGGCTGCGGCATTCACGATTACGTCTTCGCCCCGAACAACGTGCGCACCGCCGGACTGATCCGCTTTCACGTCGAAACCGCCCTGCGCCGCTGGGAGCCGCGCATCGACCTGGAAAATGTCAACGTCCGCCCCGATCCGGACGCCCCGGCGACGATCCTCATCGACATCGCCTACAAAGTAAAAACCACCGACAGCCGCTTCAACCTGGTTTACCCCTTCTACCTCGAACGGGGCGGGGAAGGGGCGGAGTGATGAACAGGGGAGAAATACTGAATCCTTCACAGGAGCCCGAGGCATGGCCGAGCAACCGCTGATATTCAAAGAAACGGCCGATGAAGTCGTCGACTATGTGCGTGCCGAACTGGCGGAAACCGGCTGGAGCGCCGCGCCCGCCGCCGGTGTCCCCCGTCCCGGCGAAGCCATGGCGCGGATCTTCGGACGGCTTTCGGAGTTGATTATCCAGCGCCTCAATCGCCTGCCGGAAAAACATTTTCTCGCTTTTCTCAACGAAGCCGGCGTCGAGCCGCTACCGCCGCGCCCGGCCTCGGCGGAAGTCGTCTTCACCCCGGCCAAGGACGCCGCGAGCGTCACCCGGGTGGTCGCCGGCACCCAGGTGGCGACCAAGAAGACCGCCGACCGCCCGGAAATCGTCTTCGAGACCGAACGGGATCTCAACGTCGTCAAGGGCGCCCTGACCGCCTGCCTGGCCGTCGATCCCGTCAAGCTCAGTGATCGAATCAACATCGCCGGGGGCACCGACAGCGGCTCTTTCGTCGCCTTCGCCGGGGAAGTGGAGCGGGAGCGCATCCTCTACCTGAGCGACGCCGCGCTCTTCGAGTTCGCCGATGACGTCAGCCGCGAAAATGCCGAACTGACCCTGAATTTCACCTTTGCCCCAGCGGGAAACCCGGCAAGCGACGGCTGGCGGGTGGCATGGCTCTATTTCGACGGCACCGCCTGGCGGAATCTGGTCACGGAGGGGAAGGGGAGCGTGGTCGACAACACCGCCGATTTTTCCCGGGACGGTTCGGTCGTTTTCAGCAAGCTTCCGCCCCTGATTCCCTACCCCTTCGCCGATAAAATCACCACGGCCCATCTCGCCTGCCGCCTGACCGGCGGCACCGCCCGCGAGCATCTGCCGGAAATCGCGACGCTGACCGCCGCGCGGTCCATCGTCATTCCCACGGCCGCGCCGCGCCCGGCCGATCTGCTGCAATGCGCCATCCATGCCGGCAGCGCCTTGTTGCCCCTGCCGACGGCGGACGAGTTCTTCCCCTTCGGTCAGGGACCGGGGCGGCTCGACGCCTTTTACCTGCGCTGCGACGAGGCCTTCGCCAAGGAAGGCGCGACCGTCGAGCTCAACCTCGATCTGATCGGGCTCGACGCCGGCGACAGCGGCACCGAACTGACCAATCTGCGGGTCGAATGGGCCTACGCCGCCGCCTCGGGCTGGAAGGTGCTCGGCACCAGCAGCCGTTCCGCCGTCACCGGGACGATTCTCGATTTCAAAGACGAAACCCGCGGCTTTACCCAGGGCGGCGCCGGGTTGAAGGTTTCTTTTACGGCCCCCTCCGACGCCGACACCTTCGCTCCGACCCAGGTCGGTCAGGAAGAAGGATTGTGGCTGCGGGCGCGGATCATCGCCGGGGGCTTCTGGGCCGATTCCTACTTCCGGGAGGTTCGGATTCCCGTGGCCCGGCCGCCGCTGGTGAAGAAACTGACGGTTGGCTACCGCGATTACCGGAGCGCGGCGGCCGCGCCCGCGGTCTTATCCGCCCTGCACACTCGGGTCGATCAGGTGACGGGCCTGAATCGACCGTTGCCCCTTTCCCCCTTCGCCGGCGAACTCGACCTGCCCGCGCTCTATCTGGCTTTCAGCGAAACCTTCCCCGTCGGCGAATGGGTGCGGCTGCTGATCGAGGTGGACGAGGAGCGCGGCACGGGAGGCGCGACGCCGCTGCTCTGGTGGGAATTCTGGAGCGGCGCCGAGCAGGATTGGCGCCCCTTGCCCGTTTCCGATGAAAGTTTCGGCCTGACCCGGCGCGGCTATCTCGGCTTCTACGGTCCCGAGGGGCAGGCGCGGGCGACTTTCTTCGGCACTCAAGCGGTCTGGCTGCGGGTGCGGCCCCATGTGCGGCCGCGGACGGCGACGGCTCCCGCCGATCTGACGTTGACCGTCGATGGCGAGGCGACGACGACCCTGCGTCTCGACGGCTCGTCTTCCACGGCGGCCAAGGGGGTGCGGGTCGCCCGTTACCACTGGACCCTGCAACCGCCCCGGGCCGCCGCCGGCGGTAGGATCGACCTGACCGTGAGCGCGCCGGAAGCCGCCGTGACCCTGGATGCTTCCGCCTCCGCCGAAATCTCCGGCCGTGAGATCGTGCGCTACCACTGGCGCCTGCTGTCGTCGAGCCCTCTGCTGGCCGAGGCCGGAGCGGACCGGGTCGTTCTCGCCGCCGGGGCCGAAGCGACTTTCACTCTCGACGCCTCCGCTTCCGTCGATCTCGGCGGCGATCCGCCGGCGCGTTATCTCTGGCGACGCGTCGCCGACGTCGCCGAGGCGGAAAAGGCCCTTCCGGCGGCCCTGGCCGGACCCTACCTGCGCTCGATTCGCCCGAATATCGTGCCGGTGGTCAACGCCATGACCGTCAGCGAGGAACTGCTCGGCTCGGGCAACGGCAAGGAGGGGCAATCCTTTACCCTTTTCCGGCCGCCGGTCCTCGATCCTTTGGCGCTCTATGTGCGGGAGACGGACCGCCCGGCCGGCGACGAACTGTTGGCGCTGGAACGGGAGTTGGCGCTCGCCGACGGCGAAGAAACGCCGGATTTCCCCACGACCCTGCCGGCCGCGGAAGGGCTGTGGGTGCGCTGGCGGCCGGTGGCCCATTTCTATGCTTCCGGTCCGGCCAGCCGCCATTTCGATGTGGATTGGACGACGGGTGAAATCCGCTTCGGCGACGGTCGCCGGGGGCGGGTGCTGCCGCCGGGGCGGGACAATCTCAAGGCGCTGCGCTATCGCACCCATCAGCGGGACTTGGGCAACGTCGCCGGCGCCGAGATCACGGTGCTGCGCAATCCCACCGGTCCGCTGGCCGCCATCAAGAAAGTGGGCAATCCCTGGAGCGCTTCCGGCGGCTCGGCCGTCGAGGCGGTGACGGAGGTCGGTCGACGGGGCCCCCGCGCGCTCAAGCATCGGGGGCGGGCGGTCACCTATGAGGATTATGCCTGGCTGGCCAGGGATGCGAGCGGGGAGGTGGCGCGCGCCTGGTGCCTGCCGACCCGGGACGCCAACGGTTTGTCGAGCGCCGGTTGGGTGACGCTGGTGATCGTCCCCGGCGGGACCGAGGACAAGCCCTTTCCGAGCCCGGCCCTGCTGCGCCACATGCGTCGCTACCTCGAAGGGCGTGCCCTGGTCAATCTGCCGGCGGCCGGGCAGCTGCACATCAAGGGGCCGGAATACGTTCAGGCCTCGGTGACGGCGCGGATCGTGCCGATCTCCCCGGACCAGGCCGACGAAGCCAAGCTGGCGGTCATCGCCAACCTCCGCGCCTTCCTCCATCCCCTGACCGGGGGGCCGCGCGGCGAGGGTTGGGAACTGGGCCGCGACGTGCATCTCTCCGAAATCCAGGCGGTGATCGAGGGGACGGCCGGGGTCGAGCATGTGGTCGCGGCAACCTTGGGCAGCAGTCTCATGCAATGGCACCTGACCCTGGCCGCGCCCCTGCCCGAATCGGTGCCCGACGGCGCCCGGGTGGCGACCTTCGACGAACGGTTGCGGCTGACCCTGGCCCACGCCCTGACGGTTGGCCCGACGGCCGCCACCGCCGCCGGTCAGGCCTGTACCGAGGAGCATGCGCGGCTACTGCCGGTCTGCGGCTTCAAGGTCGGCGACCGCGTCGACGTGGTCGACGCCGACCAGCGCGTCCGGGTTCGCGGATTGCTCATCGGCGCCTTGACCGGCGAGGGGAGCGGCGTGCTGTTCGAGCAGGGCTTTGCCGAAGACGAAACCTTGCCGCCGGTCGACGAACTGGCCCTGCTTGCCCGGGACGGCTCGATCCGCTTGCCGCTGCTCGCCTGGACCCTGGAGTCCGGCCGGGTTCTCGGCGCCACGCTGCAACTCTTCCGGCCGGGGGTGGATTTGATCTGCATTGTCGCCGAGGGACACCGCTCGCCGAATCTGGAGCTGCTCGCTTTCACGGAACTGACCGCGCGTCGTGACGGGGTGGCCGTGCCCCGGGGGCATCTGGCCCACTCGGGCAGCCACGATATCGAAATGGTGCTGGAGGAATAGATTATGCCGATCCCCCTGCCGATACTCGACGACCGCCGCTTCGACGACCTCAGCGAGG
>CALJLX010000447.1 GCA_937982495.1 uncultured Desulfuromonas sp. | reverse complement strand
TTCTTGGTGAAGGCGATCCAGTGTTTTTTCGCGGCCATGCGGTTGCTGGCCGGGAGAAAGTAGGTGCCGATCGGCTCGCCGTCGAAGAGCCGGCCGAGCATCCCCGCCTCGCGGCCGTTGAGGATGACCGTGCCGACGCCGTAGAGAGCGGCGCGCTTGGCCGCCCGGACCTTGGTGGCCATGCCGCCGGTGCCGACGTCGCTGCCGGAGCCGCCGGCCATCGCCTCGATCTCCTCGGTGATGCGCGGTACTTCATGGAGCAGCCGGGCCTCGGGATTGTCGCGGGGGTCGCGGTCGTAAAGGCCGTCCACATCCGAGAGGATGACGAGCAGGTTGGCTTCAATCAGATTGGTGACCATGGCCGAGAGATTGTCGTTGTCGCCGAAGCGGATCTCGTCGACCACGACCGTATCGTTTTCGTTGATGATCGGCAGCACGTCGTAGTCGAGCAGGGTCATCAGGGTGTTGCGGGCGTTGAGATAGCGGCGCCGGTTGGCGAGGTCGTCCCGGGTCAGCAGTACTTGCGCGACCTTGAGGTCGTGCCGGTGAAAGGCCTCCTCGTAGAAGCTGATCAGGCGGCTCTGGCCGATGGCGGCGGCGGCCTGTTTCAGGGGAATGGTGCGGGGGCGGCCGACGATGCCGAGATCCCCCTTGCCGGCGGCCACCGCCCCGGAGGAGACCAGCGCCGTTTCGTAGCCGCGCTTGCGCAGTTCGACAATATCCCGACTGAGCTGGTCGATGGCCCGGCGGTCAAGGCCGTCGCCGTTGGAAAGGACACCGCTGCCGACCTTGACGACGACGCGCTTGACATGGGAGAGGAGATTTTTTCGCATGATCGGGGTGGCTTGTCTCGTGATAAAAGGGCTCCGGCGGACGGCGGGCGCCATCTTACCTTTCCGGCGAAAGGGCTGTCAAGGCAGCTCCGGCGGATCCTCCGGCGCCCCTTCCCGGCGCAGGCGCTCCAGCTCCAGGCCGACGGCCTCGACCAGCGCCCGGGTGCCGTCGCCGGTGGCGGCGGAGAGGGGGAAAACCCGGTAGCCTTTCGCTTCAAAGTAGGGGACCAGTTCGCTCAGGCGTTCGCGGACCTCGGTGATGTCCTGCTTGGTCAGCACCACGAACTGCTGCTTGGCGAGGAGTTCGGGATCGTGCCGCTCCAGTTCGCGGTTGATGATCTCGAAGTTTTCGATGGGATCCCCCTCCTGCATGGAGGAGGCGTCGACCAGGTGCAGAAAGAGATTGGTCCGCTCCACATGGCGCAGGAAGCGGGTGCCGAGACCGTGCCCTTCGCTGGCGCCCTGGATGAGGCCGGGGATGTCGGCCATGACGAAGGACTTATAGCCGCCGTAAGCGACCACGCCGAGGTTGGGGATGAGGGTCGTGAAAGGGTAGTCGGCGATTTTCGGCCGCGCCGCCGAAACGGAAGAGATCAGGGTCGATTTGCCGGCGTTGGGCATGCCGACCAGGCCGACATCGGCAAGCAGCTTGAGTTGCAGGCGCAGATTGCGCTCCTCCCCCGGCATTCCCGGTTGGGTGTGGCGCGGGGCGCGGTTGGTGCTGGTCGTGAAGCGGGCGTTGCCGCGACCGCCCATGCCCCCCTTGAGCAGCAGCATGCGCTGATCTTTGTCGGTGAGATCGGCGAGCAGTTCGCCGCTGTCGTCGTCGTAGATCAGGGTGCCGGGGGGGACGCTGATGAAGAGATCCTCGCCGCCTTTGCCGTGACGGTTCTTGCCCATGCCGTGGGCGCCGCGCTCCGCTTTGTAGTGGACCTTGTAGCGGAAGTCGAGGAGGGTCGACAGGCCGCTGTCGACGCGGAACCAGACGTTGCCGCCGTCGCCGCCGTCGCCGCCGTCGGGGCCGCCCAGGGGGATGAACTTCTCGCGGCGGAAGGAAAGACAGCCGCGCCCGCCGTCGCCGGACTTGACATGGATTTTGACTTCATCGACGAATTTCATGGGTTTACGCTCGTCCGGTCGGGGCCGGTCATTAAGAAAAAAAGCCCGAAGTTCTAAAAAGACGAACCTCGGGCTTCGAGTTTTTCGGCGACTCCGCCGGCGGGTCGTTACTCAGCGGCGTAGACGCTGATTTTCTTGCGCAGCTTGTCCTTGCGCTCGAATTTGACCACGCCGTCGATCAGCGCGTACAGGGTGTAGTCCTTGCCGCAGCCGACGTTGTTGCCGGGATGAAAGGTGGTGCCGCGCTGGCGGACCAGAATCGACCCCGCGGTGACCTGCTGGCCACCGAACCGCTTCACACCCAGCCGTTGACCGGCGCTGTCGCGGCCGTTCTTGGAGCTGCCGACGCCCTTTTTGTGTGCCATGGGTAAGCCTCCTTAAGCCTCGATGCCTGTGATCTTCAGGCGGGTGATCGGTTGACGGTGTCCATACATCTTGCGCTGGGTCTTCCGGCGCCGGGAGTGGAAGACCAGGATTTTCTTGTCCTTGCCCTGCTCCACGATGCGCGCCGTGACTTTCGCGCCAGGCAATAGAGGTGTCCCGATTTTAACCTCTTCTCCGCCGACCATGAGGACTTCGCTCAGCTCGATGGTGCTACCCACCTCACCTTCGATTTTCTCGACCTTCAGCAGGTCTCCTTCGGAAACTTTGTACTGTTTTCCTCCGGTCTTGATTACCGCGTACATGCAATTCACCTCGCTCTCGGTTTGGTTGTCCTTTAAAGACGAAGAGGCACTATATTTGCCGGCTCCGTCTCTGTCAAGGGGAATCTTGTTCCATGACGATTTCGAATTCTTCCAGGTGGTAGCCGGGACGGGCGGTGATGCTGATCTGTTTGGCGAAGAGCTGCTCCAACTCCTCGATGCCGGCGCGCTCTTCGTCATAGAGGAGCGCCGCGATGTCGGGATGGACCAGCAGGCTCAGACGGTTGCCGGGCAGGCCGGGAATTTCCCGGCGCAGATCGCGAAAAATTTCGTAGACGGTGGTGACCCGGCTCTTGACGTAGCCCTTCCCCTCGCAATAGGGGCAGGGCTCGCAGAGGGTGCGGCCGATGCTTTCCCGGACCCGCTTGCGGGTCATCTCCACCAGGCCCAGTTCGGAAATCTTGAGGATGTTGGTCTTGGCCTTGTCGCTCTTCAGCGCTTCCTCCAGGGCCGAGTGGACCTTTTCCCGGTGGACCTCCTTTTCCATGTCGATGAAGTCGATGATGATCAGCCCGCCGATGTTGCGCAGGCGCAGCTGAAAGGCGATCTCCTTGACCGCTTCGAGATTGGTCTTGAGGATGGTGTCTTCCAGGTTGTGCTTGCCGACGAAGCGGCCGGTGTTGACGTCGACGGCGGTCAGCGCCTCGGTCTGCTCGATGATGATGTGGCCGCCGCTCTTGAGCCAGACCTTGCGACCGAGGGCGCGGGCGATCTCCACTTCCAGTCCGAAAGCGTCGAAGATCGGCTCCGTTTCATCGTAGAGCTCGATGACGTACTGCAACTTGGGCATGAAGGTGCCGAGAAAGCGAACGATCTTGTTGTATTCGACCTGCGAGTCGACAACGATGCGGCTGACGTCCTCGGTGAGGATGTCGCGCAGCACCTTGCTGGTCACGTCGAGATCCGAGTGAATCAGGCAGGTGGCACGACGATCTTCCCGCCGCTGGGCGATTTCCTTCCAGAGCCCGACGAGAAACTGCATGTCGGCGCGCAGATCCTCTTCGCTCTTGCCCTCGGCGGCGGTGCGGACGATGAAGCCGGTGCCCAAGGGGCGGATTTCCTCGACGATGCGGCGCAGGCGGTCTTTTTCCTCTTCGTTTTCGATGCGCCGCGAGATGCCGATGTGATCGACGGTGGGCATGTAGACCAGGTGCCGCCCGGGGAGGGAGATGTGCGAGGTGATGCGGGCGCCTTTGGTGCCGAGGGGTTCCTTGGCGACCTGGACGAGGATTTCCTGCCCTTCCTGAAGCAGATCCTCGATCGGCGGCAGGGGCGGGCGTTCCGGCTTGCCGCCGTCGTCCTCGGGCTTGGCGTGGGAGCTGCTCCCCTCGATGAACTGCTCGACCGCCTCCATTTCGTCGAGCACGTCGGCGACGTAGAGAAAGGCGGCCTTTTCCAGGCCGATGTCGACGAAGGCCGCCTGCATGCCGGGAAGCACGCGGATGACCTTGCCGAGGTAGATGTTGCCCACGATCCCCCGTTCCCGGGTGCGCTCGATGTAGAGTTCGGCGATATGGCCGTTTTCCAGCAGGGCGACCCGGGTTTCGTGGGAGGTGGTGTTGATGACCAGTTCCTTGGCCATGGGACCTCCGTTTGTCTGAAGAAGAATAGGAAAAGCTCGTTATCTCAAAAGTGGTTCGCAGTGAATTTTTTCTTCGTTTCCGGCCCCCGCCGCGCCTTCGACCAGGCGCACGTCGGTCTTGCGGATGTCGAGTCGGCGCGCCTGATCGATCTCCAGGCCGAGCAGGTGCCCGGCGAGCAGAGTCGGGCTGCCCTTGGCCAGGGTCAGAATCAGTTCGTCTTCCCGCCGATCCAGCGCCAGTACCCCCGGCCGCAGGTCGACCTCGATGCGCCGCCCATCCCCCTTGTCGCGGAACGCGGGGACCTGTTCGGCGGCGAGAAAGGCGGCGAGGCGTTCGTCCAGATCCGCCGGCGGTGGCGCCGGCAGACGCACATGATAGACGGAGGCGGCGATGCTGGTGGCCGGGGCCGGGGTGCGCCAGTCGACCAAGGCGCCCGCGAGAATCCGCAGCCCTTCCGGAAGTTGGGCATCGAGAGCCCGGACCGCCTCCTCGGCGTCGACCGGACGAAAGAGTTCCAGGTCGATGATCTCGGCATCGCTCGCCACCCCGGTGGGCAGGGCGTCGGGGAAGGAGATGCGCGGCGCCGGATGAAAGCCCTGGGAAAAGCGCAGGGGAAGTCCGGCCCGGCGCACCGCCCGCTGCACGACGTTCATGAATTCGAGATGGGAGATCATCCGCGCCCGGCCGTCCTTGGCGAGGCGCAGGCGCAGCCGATGGCGCCCTTCCCGGTCGGGGGTGAACTGTTCCCGGGCCGGTGGGCGCGGCGGCATGTGGGCATCGTCGATCAGGCGCATGCGCAAGGTTTCAAAGTCGCAGATGCCGCAGCCGTGGCACTTGCCGCCCCGGCAGTCGGGGGTGGGGTCGCCCCCCCGCGAGCGGCGGCGTTCGGCGGCGAAGAAGCTTTTGGGGATGCCGCAGTCGATGTGTTCCCAGGGGAGGATTTCGTCCTCCGCCCGCTCGCGCAGGTACCAGGTCGGGTCGATGGCGCCGGCGGCGAAGGCCTGCTGCCAGGCGTCGAAACGGAAATGCTCGTGCCAGCCGTCGAAGCCGCAGCCGCGATCCACGGCCTGTTCCAGGACCGCGCCGAGACGGCGATCCCCCCGGGCGAAGACCCCTTCCATGAAAGAAAGGCGGGCGTCGTGCCATTTCAGCCGCAATTTCTTCTGGCGCAGGCCGTCGCGCAGCCGTTGCTGGCGGCGCAGGGTTTCGTCGATGCCGAGCTGCGCTTCCCACTGAAAGGGGGTGTGCGCCTTGGGGACGAAGGTCGAGACCGCGACGTTGACGTCGGCGCCGCCGGGCGTGCCCCTGCCGGTGCGCTTGACCTGGGCCGCCAGGTCGACGATGGCGTCGAGGTCGGCATCCGTTTCCGTCGGCAGGCCCATCATGAAATAGAGTTTGATGATGCGCCAGCCGAGGCCGAAGGCGGCGCGGGTGGTGTCGAGCAGATCCGCTTCGGTAATCCCCTTGTTGATGCTTTGCCGCAGGCGTTCGCTCCCTGCTTCCGGGGCGAGGGTGAAGCCGGTCTTGCGGACCTTCTTGATCTCCTCCATCAGCCCTTCGGTGAGGGAGCCGACGCGCAGGCTGGGGAAGGAGAGCGCCACCTTGTCGTCGGCGTGCCGGGCCATCAACTCCTTGAGCAGCGGCTCGATGCAGGTGAAGTCGCCGGTGGAGAGGGAGAGGAGGGAGACTTCCTCGTAGCCCGAATGGGCCAGGGAATCCTCGATGATCGAGACGATGCGCCCCGGGCTCCGTTCCCGTACCGGCCGGTAGATGTAACCGGCCTGGCAGAAACGGCAGCCGCGGGTGCAGCCGCGGGCGATTTCCACCGCCACCCGATCGTGCACGGTATTCATGAAGGGGACGATGGGGCGGGTCGGATAGGGCGCGCCGTCGAGGTCGGCGAGAAAGCGCCGGCGGACCTTGGCGTAGCCCTCCCGCAACGGCCGGATGGCGGCGATGCGGCCGTCGGTGTGGTAGTCGACGGCGAAAAAGGACGGCACATAGACCCCGTCGATGGCCGCCAGGCGTTCAAGCAGGCGCGCGCGGGACTCCCCCGCCTGTTTCGCGGCGCGCACCGCCTGCGCCACCTCGACCAGGGCCTCCTCGGCGTCGCCGATGACCGCCGCGTCGATGAAATCGGCCAACGGCTCGGGATTGAAGGCGCAGGGGCCGCCGACCAGAACCAGCGGCATGGCCGCGCTCCGCTCTTCGCGGCGGCGGGGGATGCCGGCCAGATCGAGCATGGCCAGGACGTTGCTGTAGGAGAGTTCGTATTGCAGGGTGAAGCCGACGATCTCGCAGGTCGCCAGGGGACGGCCCGATTCCAGGGTCGTCAGGGGGCGTTTTCCGGCACGCAGCTCTCCCGCCATGTCCGGCCAGGGAGCGTAGACCCGTTCGGCGGCGATGCCGTCTTGGGCGTTGAGCAGATGGTAGAGGATCGCCAACCCGAGGTGGCTCATCCCCACTTCGTAGACGTCGGGGAAGGCCAGGGCGACGGTGAGTTCCACGGTCGCGGGGTCTTTGCGCAGGCTCCCCAGTTCGCCGCCGAGATAGCGGGCGGGGCGGGCGATTTGCGGGGAGATGTCGGTGTTTTGCATGGATGGCCTGTCGAGTGCGGGTTTTAAGCAAGACTACAATAAATATCACGCCCCGTCCCGGCTCACAAGGCCTTTGCGCGCATCTTGCCCCTCGGCCTCTGGTCATTGCCGACAAACTGTGTTATGTATACGCCTTCGCGCGACTCATCCGGGAGGTTTTTTATGGCGTATCCGCACCATCCCCAGGCCGATCTGCATGTCCATACCCTGGCTTCCGGTCATGCCTACAGCACCATCAACGAGATCGCCATGGAGGCGGGCCGGCGGGGGTTGCGCATGGTCGCCATGACCGATCACGGTCCGGCCCTGCCGGGAGGGCCGCACCCTTATCACTTCGCCGCTCTGCGTTTTGTCCCCGAAATGTTGCACGGGGTGCGGGTGTTGCGCGGCATCGAGGCCAACATCCTCGGGGTCGGGCGGCTCGATCTCGACGAGCATCTGCTGGAGCGTCTCGATCTGGTGATGGCGGGATTCCACGAGGACTGCGGTTTCGACGGGCGGGGCACGGCGGAGAATACCCGGGCGCTCCTGGCGGTGATGGAGAACCCCCGGGTCAAGGTCATCTCCCATCCCGGCAACCCCAATTTCCCCATCGATCATCGCGCGGTGGTGGAGGGCAGCGTCGCCACCGGCACCGCGCTGGAGATCAACAACTCCTCCTTCGTCATCAGCCGCAAGGGAAGTTGCGGCAACTGCCGGGAGATTATCCGCCTCTGCGCCGAACTGGGAGCGCCGGTGACAGTCGGCAGCGACGCCCATATCGCCCAGGGGGTCGGCGAATTCGAAGTGGCGATGCGGGAACTGGAGTCCTTAGGCATTCGCTGGGAGCAGATCGTCAATCGCGAACTGGAGACGGTGCTCGCATTTCTCGGGCTGGCCCATTGAGCCGTCGGGATTCGAGGCTTGACAGCCCGGCCCGGCCCGGCTATTTTTCCGGATGGAACGTCCAGTAAATCACTCTGGTTTCTTTTCCGGGAGGCGCGATGGAACGACTGTTCAACGGCTACATGAAATTCATGGCGGAAGATTTCGAGCGCCACCGCCAGCTCTTCCAGGATATCTGCCGTAAACAGAATCCCCACACGCTCTTTATCGGCTGCTCCGATTCGCGGGTCGTGCCCAATCTCATCACCCAGACCGATCCCGGCGAGCTCTTCATTGTTCGCAACATCGCCAACATCGTTCCTCCCTACCGGCAGACCGAGGAGTACGTCGCCACTACCTCGGTCATCGAATATGCCGTCCTTGCCCTCGAAGTCGACACCATCGTCATCTGCGGTCATTCCAACTGCGGCGGTTGCGCCGCCCTCAATCTGCCGCCGGAACGGCTCGATCATTTGCCCCATGTGCGCAAGTGGCTGGAAGTGTCCCGGGAGGTCAAGGGCCGGGTCGATCGCTTGATGACCGGCGACTCTCCCGAGGAGCGCGAGTGGCTTACCGAGCAGGTCAACGTGCTGGTGCAGATGAAAAACCTGCTGACCTATCCCTATGTGGCCGAGCGCTATCGCCAGGGCAAGCTCAACATCCACGGCTGGCATTACATCATCGAGACCGGCGAAATCTACAACTTCAACGACGCCACCCAGCTCTTCGAGCTGATCAGCTGATTTTCGTCACTTCCCGCCCCACACCGGATCCTGGGCGAACTGCCGGCGCAGGCGCTCTTCCGGGTTCTGTTCGAGAAACTCTTCCTGCGTGAAGCAGAAACGGTAGTTGCCGCAATATTCGGTCAAAATCCGGTAGGCGGCGTTGATCTCCCGGATCCGCTCCGGGACGTGGTCGCTGTTCCGGTCCGGATGGTGGCTTTTGACCAGGACCCGGTGCCGGGCCTTGATCTCCTTCAGTCCGGCCCGTTCTCCCAGGCCGAACAGCTCCCGGGCCTTACGCAGTTCTTCATAGGTCATCCCGCTCTCCTTTTCTTGGCAACTCCCATTTTCTAGCACGGCTTATGTCCATTGGCCAGGGGGTCGCCCTCCGCATTTTTTGATATGAATAAAAAACGACCACTAAGGGTAAAAAATACCTTGACCGACATCGCGCCGGTGCTACCATCCAAAGTAATTATTCCCTTTTCCCTCTGGCGAAGGAGTCTGTCGATGGAAGATCTCTGGCGGGTTCACGAACAGGACTTTCGGCTGTCGAACCGTCTCACGGAGCGAGCCGAATACGAACGGCTGGTGCGGCGTTTTCATCAGGAAGAAGAGCGGGAAAACGCGAAAAACCTCCTTTACGGCGATGTCCACCTGACCCGCGAGGATGACCTCGGCGTCGATTGACGCCTCCTGGCGGAGACCGCCGGGAGGCGCCTTTAAATCCCTTGCCCGACCGTTGCGGTTGTGATAATAAACCAAACGTGATGGCGTCGCAAAAAATCTCGCCAACTGCCGCGTTGCTGCAATTGGCGTTTTTTCTTTGCCGGCCGACAGGATGCTTTTCGCGAAGCATCAAACTTAGGTTTGTTCAGTCATGACCGGAGGCGAGAACGCATGAATATCGATATCCAGCCCCTGACGGCGAAGAAGTCGCTCTTCGAGGATGAATCGAAGCTGGGCTTCGGCAATCTCTTTACCGACCGCATGTTTCTTATGGATTACGATGCCGGCGAGGGCTGGCATTCCCCGCGCATCGTTCCTTACGGTCCCCTGAGTCTCGACCCATCCTGTGCCGTCCTGCACTACGCCCAGGAGATCTTCGAGGGGCTCAAAGCCTTCCGCCGTCCGGACGGGAATATCGCTCTCTTTCGCCCCCGGGACAATTTCGAGCGTTTCAATCGCAGCGCGGCGCGCATGTGCATGCCCGAGCTCGATGTCGATTTCGTCCTCAAGGCGCTGAAGACGTTGATTCATCTGGAGTCGGACTGGGTGCCCAAGAGCCTCGGCACCAGCCTCTACATCCGGCCGACGATGATCGCTACCGATCCCTATCTGGGGGTGCATCCCTCCAGCAAATATCTCTTCTATATCATCCTCTCCCCGGTCGGCGCCTACTACAAGAACGGCTTCAGTCCGGTCAAGATCTATATCTCCGACGGCTATGTCCGCTCGGCCCCCGGCGGCACCGGCGAGGCCAAGACCGGCGGCAACTACGCCGCCAGCCTCAAAGCCTCGATGGAGGCGGCGGCCCTCGGTTTCGATCAGGTGCTCTGGCTCGATGCCGTCGAGCGCAAGTATGTCGAGGAAGTCGGCAGCATGAACATCTGCTTCCTCTATGACGGCAAGGTAGTGACCTCGCCGCTGAAGGGGACCATCCTCGACGGCATCACCCGCCGCTCGATCCTTGCCCTGGTCAAGGAGCTTGGGCTTCAGGTCGAGGAGCGGGCGCTTTCCGTCGATGAAATTCTCGAAGGCGCCGGCAACGGCCGCCTCAAGGAAGCTTTTGGTACCGGCACGGCGGCGGTCGTTTCCCCCGTCGGCCAGTTCACCTACCGCGACCGCACCGTGACCCTCGGCGACGGCCGGATGGGGGAATTGACCGGAAGGCTCTACGACATGCTCACCGGCATTCAGTACGGCAAACTTCCCGACCAACACGGCTGGGTTGAAATGATCTGATCTCCGCTCTCCGCGGCAACAAAAAAGCCCTCTTCCACTCGGAAGGGGGCTTTTTTTGTTGCCGAAATCGGGATGTCGGCGAACGGGGCGGAGAGGTTCTCGGCGACGGAGCGCGCGATTTATCAAGTAATAAAATACATTGAATGAGTAAATTGATTCAGGCCGTTAGTGGGCTTATTTCTCCTTTCGTGGGTTGTTTTCAACTCTTCCTATCAATAAATAATCTAATAATAACAGCTATTAAATGTTTCAGTGCGGTTTCTTCTGAAAAAATTTTAGATGATTGGATATTTTTTTGCATATGTTCACCGTGCGCCCGGTCGATGGCCAGATTGAGTTGTCGCCCCCGTCCTCTCGCCCGCACAGGAGACTTTGCCCATGTGTCGTATCGGAGCCATCAAAAGCCGTAACTACGTTCACCCCAGTCAGGCCCTGCTGCTCATGCAGTCGCAGCAGAAGGGGCACGACAATTCGGGTTTCGCCATGGTCATGCACGACCTCGGCGGTATTTTCGAGCCCTACAAACATCTGCCGACTCTCTCCCTGGCCTGCACCAACGAAGGGGTGCGGATCGCCGAGGACATGCTCCACGCCGCCGGTTTCCAGCGGGTGATGCAGTGGATGCCGGAGACCGATCCCCGACCCGGGCTCGATATCAACGCCATGCCCAACTACATCTTCCAGACCTACGACTACCCCAAGTTCTACAAAAAGGAAGATCGCCAGACCAAGGAAGACCTGCTCCTCGACATGCGCCTGAAGCTCCGTCGGGCGCTGGAACAGGACGACCAGGGCTACGTCTACTCCTTCTGGCCGGATGTCGTGACCCTCAAGGAGATCGGCGATCCCAAGGATATCGGCACCTATTTCAAGCTCTGGGAGCCCAACGACCGCTTCACCGCCCGGGTCATCACCGCCCAGTGCCGGCAGAATACCAATTACGACATCGTCCGCTACGCCGCCCATCCCTTCTTTTTGCAGGGCTACACCGCCCTGGCCAACGGCGAGAACACCTTTTATCTCAAGAATGTGGAGTTGCAGCGCAAGCTGCACCGGGGTTACATCGGTTTCGAGTCCGACTCCCAGTGTTTTCTCTACAGCCTGCATTACGTCCATCGCCACCTCGGCTGGCCGCTTTCTTACTACAAGCACGTCATCACGCCGCTCCCCTTCGAGGAGATCGACGGCCGCGAGGACCGGGATTCGCTTCTGGCCATCCGCCAGTCCCTGGCGCATCTGGAAATCAACGGGCCGAATACCATCATCGGTGTCTTGCCCGACAACACCCTCTTCACCTGCTGCGACACCAAGAAGCTGCGGCCGGTGGTGGTCGGCCGCGACGCCGACACCGTGGTGATTTCCTCGGAGGTTTGCGGCATCAACGAAATCCTGCCGGAGCGGAACTGGGAGAAGGATATCTACCCCCACGAGCGGGAAACGGTGGTGATCGATAATCAGCTGGAGGTGCACAGATGGAGACAGTAAAAGTTCAGGATATCACCGCCAACGACCTGCCCTGGGTCATTCGCTACGACGCCTCCCGCTGCACCCTCTGCGGCTCCTGCGTCGCGGCCTGCTCCTTCCGGGCGATCGAGCCCAAGGTCGAGCGTCGGCGCATGGTCTTTTCCGAGGGGGATCTGCCCGAGCCGAAGCAGCGTTTCTCGGCGGTGCCGGTGATCCGCCAGGTGCGCAATCTCACCCAGTATTGCCGGGGTTGCGGCATCTGTACCAAGGTCTGCCCCAACGACGCCATCGCGCCGGCGCGTAACCCCGACACCCGCCACCCCATCGTCACCCGCTGCGTGGCCGGGGATTCCATCAAGCGCGGCGGGCGCAAGAATCTCGAAGCGGGAACCCGCACCCTCGACAAGCTGCGGATCGGACGCATCTCCCAGATGACCGACCCGAGCCTCGACGCCCAGCGTCACACCTTCGATCTGCTCGCCCCCTTCGGTCGAATCATGCCGCCGGGCAAGCTCCCCTTCAAAATCGGCACCGACGGCAAGCTGGAGCCGGACGGCCAGGCGCCGCCGGTGCGCTGGATCTATCCGGTGGTCATCGGCGACATGTCCATCGGCGCCCTCTCCTGGCGCATGTGGGAAGCGGTGGCCATGGCCGTCGCCTATCTCAACGAGGAATGCGGCCTGCCGGTGCGCATGTGCAGCGGCGAGGGGGGCGTGCCGGTGCGCCTGCTCAAATCGAAATATCTTAAATATATGATTTTACAAATCGCCTCCGGCCATTTCGGCTGGAACCGCATCGTCAAGGCGATGCCGGACATGGTCGAGGATCCCGCCGGCGTTCTCATCAAGATCGGTCAGGGGGCCAAGCCCGGCGACGGCGGCCTGCTCATGGCGCAGAAGGTCGCCGAGCACATCCAGGCCATTCGCGGCGTGCCCAAGGCCGACCTGCTCAGCCCGCCGAACCATCAGGGCCTTTACTCCATCGAGGAGAGCGTGCAGAAGATGTTCCTCTCCTTCAACGCGGCTTTCAAGTTCCGGGTGCCGGTGGCGATCAAGGTGGCGGCTTCGGCGACTTCCGTCAGTGTCTTCAACAACCTGGTTCGCGACCCCTACAATATCGTCGGCGGCTTCTTCCTCGACGGCATCGACGGCGGCACCGGCGCGGCCCACGAGGTTTCCCTCGACCACACCGGTCATCCCATCGTCTCGAAGCTGCGGGACTGTTACCTGGCGGCGGTTTCCCAGGGACGGCAGGGACAGATTCCCCTGTGGGCGGCAGGCGGTCTCGGCCGCGCTGGCGATCTGGCGGCGGACGCCTTCAAGATGATCGCCCTCGGCGCCAATGGCGTCTTCACCGGCAAGCTGATTCTGCAGATGGCCGGCTGCATCGGCAACGAGATGGGGCGCTGCAATGCCTGCAACACCGGCCTCTGCCCGGTCGGCATCACCACCCAGGAGCCCCGGCTGGTCCATCGTCTCGACCCGGAAAAGGCGGCGCAGAACATCGTCAACTACTTTCTGGCCATGGATCAGGAACTGCGCAAGCTGATGGCCCCCATCGGCAACTCGTCGTTGCCCGTCGGTCGCGCCGACGCCCTCGTCGCCACCGACCGGGGCGTGGCGGAGCGGTTGCAGATCCAGTACGTTTGTTAAGTCTGTGAGGTGTGAGGAGTGAGGGGTGAGGCGAAAAAGCCTTTACTCTTCACGCCTCACCCCTCACTCCTGACGGGAGTTAACAATGGCAGCTCAAATCATCGGTTTCGACGACAACCATCAGCGCATTTCCACCCAGGTGCTGCTGCAGAAAATCTATCATTCCCTGGAAGCGGGGGAGACGGAGTTCGAAGTCCTCTCCTCGGGGCATCACAACATCGGTGGCCCCCTGTGGACCGAGGACGGCTCGCCCCTTAAGTTCACGGTGAAAAATCCCGGCCAGCGAGTCGGCTCCTTCGGCCTCGACGGCACCGAGATCGTCGTCGAGGGGAGCGCCTGCGCCGACGCCGGTTGGCTCAACGCCGGCGCCACCCTGGTCATCAAGGGGGATGGCGGCGACACCACCGCCCACTGCGCCGCCGGCGGTAAGATCTACGTCGCCGGACGGGTCGGGGTGCGCAGCGGCGCCCTGATGAAGCACGACCCGGCCTACGAGCCGCCCCAGTTCTGGGTGCTGAAAAACACCGGCTCCTTCTCCTTCGAGTTCATGGGCGGCGGCATCGCCGTGATCTGCGGTTATGGCCGGGAGTATCTCGATTCGGTCCTCGGCGACCGCAGCTGCGTCGGCATGGTCGGCGGCACCATCTATCTGCGCGGCCCCGTCTCCGGCTTGTCCGACGATGTCTGGTTGCTCGATCTCGATGAAGCCGACCGGAGCTTTCTGGCCGAGCAGATGCCGGTCTTTCTCGACAAGATCGAGCGTCCGGAGCTGCTCGAAAAGCTCACCCACTTTGCCCAATGGCGCAAGATCGTCGCCAAGACCCTGGAAGAGCGCAAGCATCACAGCCGCCCGACCATGCGCGAATTCCGCCGGGAGAAGTGGGTCGAGGGCGGGATTTTCGGCGATGTGGTGCGGGACGATTACGAGCAGGTCGCCGGTCTGGTCAACAGCGGCGACGACCGGCTCAAGGTGCCCCACTGGCAGGACAAGCGTTACGCCGCTCCCTGCCAGGCGAGTTGCCCCTCGGCAATTCCCACCCAGGAGCGGATCAAGCTCCTTCGTCAGGGGAAGGTCAAGGAATCCCTCGAACTGGTGCTGAACTATTCCCCCTTTCCCGGGAGCGTCTGCGGCGAGGTCTGTCCCAATCTGTGCATGGATGCCTGCACCCGCCGCCAACTCGACCATCCGGTGGCGATGAAGGAACTCGGCCGGCTCTCCCTCGACGCCGCCGCGCCGACGCCCCGGGCGGACAGCGGCAAGACCGTGGCCGTCGTCGGCGGCGGCCCCGGTGGCCTGGCGGCGGCCTGGAAGCTGCGCCTGCTCGGCCATCGCGTCGTCGTCTACGAGGCCGATAAGGAAGTGGGAGGCAAGCTGATGCAGGTCATCCCCGACGAGCGCCTGCCCCGTCAGGTGCTGCGCGCCGAGATCGAGCGGATCAAAGAGCTGGGGATCGAGATCCATATCGACACCCCGGTCGACGCCCCCTTGTTCGAAAAACTCCGCGCCGAAAACGATGCCGTCGTCATCGCCAGCGGCGCCCACAACCCGGTGGTCATTCCCTTCCCCGGCCACGAGCGGATGCTCAAGGGACTCGACTTCCTCAAGGCCGTCAACGCCGGACGCAAGCCGAAGGTCGGCGAACGGGTGGTGGTGATCGGCGCCGGCAACGCCGGCATGGACGTCTGTCTCGGCGCCTACGCCATGGGCGCCAAGCAGGTGACGGCCATCGACGTCCAGCGCCCGGCCGCCTATCCCAACGAGATCGAGCATGTCCAGGCCCTCGGCGGGAAAATTCTCTGGCCCTTCTTCACCGAGAAGATCACCGATAAGGGCGTCCTCGGCAAGGATGGCCGCCTGCTCGAAGCCGACACGGTCATTATCGCCATCGGCGAGCGCCCCGACCTCTCTTTCGTTCCCCGCGAGTGGCTCAGCGACAAGGGAATGATGGCGGTCGACGGCTGCGGGCAAGCGGTCAAGGCCCCCGGCGTCTTCGCCATCGGCGACACCATCCAGCCCGGCCTGCTCACCCACGCCATCGGCACCGGCACCGAGGCCGCCGAATACATCGACACCTTCCTCGCCGGCGGCGAACTGACGGCGAAGAAGAAGCCGGATATGATCCCGCAGAGCTGCCTCTCCAAAGAACTCTTCCGCCCGCGCAACCGTGGCCGCTTCTGCGTCACCGACGCCATGGACGAGACCAGCCGCTGCCTCTCCTGCGGCACCTGCCGCGACTGCTCCATGTGCCTCGAAGCCTGTCCCGAAGGGGCGATCCGCCGGATTGAACAGGCCGACGGCGGCTACGAATACGTCTCCGACGACCACCTCTGCATCGGCTGCGGCCTCTGCGCCGGCATCTGCCCCTGTGGCATCTGGGCGATGGAGTTGATGGTGTAACGGCGATTGCCGAAAAATCCGATGAAAAAGCGAGGGCCCCCCGAAGTTTGGGTGGCCTTCGCCATTTTCCGGACGTTTGCGAAAGTGGATGCAGGTTAGGCGATTCTTTTCCGGCGTTGACTCGCCTTGTCGATCGATATACCCTTTCGGCACGGTCACCGATCCATGCGGGTGAAATGTTCCATTTGGGGAGATCGACGGTTCACATGCACGCGCGTGAACCGGTCAATAACGAGTTGGGCAGAGCAAAAACGAGAAGAGATGATGGTCATCTTAATAATAACAATCTCGACAGCTATATCAGGTTACCTTCTCCTTCAGATCGTCCTTGGGAGGTCGGCGGAGAGTTGGCCAACGACCAATGGTAGCCTTGAGAAATTCAACCTGAGGAAATGGACCGTATCATCGAAGTTTCCATCAATACAGGGTGAGGCGGAACAATGCGTCGTAAATGTGAAGTACTCATATGAGGTGGACGGAACGGTTTATAGAAGCAGAAGAATAAATTTCGGCGTGGACAAGTATTACCTCTCTCCCCAAGGGCTTTACCAAACTCCTGAAGAAGTAGAAAACGACGAACTGACGAAACGGCTAAAAAACAATGAATTCAAGGTGCGGTATTGGCCTTGTTTCCCTTCAGTAGCGGTTCTAATTCCTGGCGCAATCAGCAAGAAAAAGCACTACACGGCGATCATCTTTGTAATGGCCACTGGAATTCTGTTGGCATTGACATACACGTTGGCGCTGAAGTGATGGCAGCATCAGGACGGAGTTCCGGGGACACACAATACGACCCTTAATGAAAGGGCTGCGGGGCTTCTTCGCCGGCTACCCGGATTTTCCAAGGCCACCCGAAGTTGGGTGGCCTTTCGCGCGTGATAGGGCCGGAAGCGGACGTGGGAGTGTTCGCTTGACGGACCTCTTTTCAGGTGCTATCAAGTGGTCAAAAGGGAGGTGTGTTCATGGGCATCAAGTTTTCGGAGGACATCGTCCCCCTGGCGGACATCAAAGTGAATCCCGGCAAAATCGTTCGGCGAACCCAGGAATCCCATCGCCCTCTGCTCTTGACCAGTCGCGGGCGCGGCGTGGCGGTCATGCAGTCCCTGGAGGATTTCGAGGCGTCGGAGGAAGAAAAGGCATTCCTGCGGGCGGTTGTCGAGGGGTTGAGCGACCTGGACAACCAGCGCCAGGTTGATCTGGCTACCGCCAAGCAGCGGCTGGGACTCGAATAGCCATGCCCCGGCCGCTCCCCGTCGCCTTGGCCGAATCGGCGGTCGCGGATTTGGAAGGGCTCCGCGACTATTATCGGGAACAGCAGGTACTGGAAGTCGGGGAACGCTTTGTCCGCGAAATCATCGCCTTGATCGAAAAGTTGCCAGCCCATCCCGAGCGCGGCAGGGTCGTCCCGGAATTCGGTCAGCCCTGGTTGCGGGAACTGATTCATCCCCCTTTTCGGATTGTCTACCGCCGCGACGCCGAGCGCCTGAGCATCGTCCGGGTTTGGCGCGCCGAACAATTGCTGCGCCTGCCGTAGGTCGACGGGGTTGAACCCCTTTCTTCTTTTACCGATCACCCGAATCGCTAGCCACGGCCGCCTGTCACGAGGCGGCCTTTTGTGTTTTGGGACAGGAGGTGGGCCGATACGGTCGGGCGGCTTGCTCCGGGCGGGTGATCGGGTAAACTGTTTCAACCATTCATTTTTTCGGATGAAACTTT
>CALJLX010000446.1 GCA_937982495.1 uncultured Desulfuromonas sp. | reverse complement strand
GTGGCGGCGAAACGGGTGATCTACGGGGTCAACACCTCCTTCGGCCCGATGTGCAACAAGATCATCAGCGACAACGAGATCGAGGCCTTGCAGGTCAATCTGATCCGCAGCCACGCCGCCGGTCTCGGCGAGCCGATCAAGGACTACATCGCCATCGCCATGCTGGCGGTGCGCCTCAACACCCTGGCCAAGGGCTACAGCGGGGTGCGGCTGGAACTCCTCGATTTCATGGTCGAGCTGATCAACCGCCGCGTCGCCCCTTACGTCCCCGAGTGCGGCAGCGTCGGCGCCTCCGGCGATCTGATCCACCTGGCCCATCTGGCCCTGGCGATCATCGGCGAGGGGCGGGTCTTCTATGGGGGGGAGTTGCGGGAAGCCGCCGAACTCTACTCTGAACTCGGCCTGAAGCCCATGCGCCTCTCCTTCAAGGAGGGGATCGCGCTGATGAACGGGACCAGCGCCATGACCGCCCTGGCCGCCTTCGCCCTGTTCGGGGCGAAAAAACTGCTCAATATCGCCTGCGTCACCGGCGCCTTCGCCCTGGAGATCTTCGGCGGCATCGACGACGCCTTCGACGCCGACCTGCACCGGGTCAAGCCCCATCCGGGCCAGCTGGCGACGGCGGAGACGATTCGCAACCTCTATCAGGGTTCGGGCAACATCACCCTGCGTCAGGACATGCACGAGCGCATCCGCCGCGAGCAGACCGAGGGGCTGGTTTTCGAAACGAGCATCAATGTGCAGGATGTCTACTCGATCCGCTGCACCCCGCAAGTGCTGGCGCCGGTGGCCGAAGCCGTCGAGCTGGCGACGCGCACGGTGGAGACCGAGGCCAATTCCTCCAACGACAACCCGATCATCATCCCCGAGGAAAAGAAGGTCATCCACGGCGGCAACTTTCACGGCCAGAGCATCGGCTTTGTCATGGATATGCTCTGCATGGCCGTCTCCACCCTCTGCAACCTCTCGGAGCGGCGCCTCAACAAGCTGCTCGACAAGAGTCTCAACGAGGGTCTCCCCGAATTCCTCATCCCCGGCACGGTCGGCCTGACCATGGGCTTCATGGGCGCCCAGTACCTGGCCACCTCGACCACCGCCGAGAACCGGCAGCTGGCGGCGCCGGTGAGCACCCACAGCATCTCCTGCAACGCCTCCAACCAGGATGTGGTGAGCATGGGGACGGTGGCGGCGCGCAAGGCCTTCCGCTCCGTCAGCAACGCCAAGCATGTGGTGACCCTGGAAGTGCTGGCCCAGTTGCAGGCCCTCTCTTTCCGCAACGCCGACCGCCTGGGACGGGGCACCGGGCGCATCCACCGGCTCCTCGCCGAGCACTTCACCCCCTACGACAACAGCCGGATCTTTCACGAGGATCTGGTGAAATTCCGCAAGCTGCTCTTCTCCAGCCAGTTCTTCGACGACCTGGCGGTCTATGGGCGGGAGGAGGGCTGATGGACCTCTCCCTGCCCCTGGCGGCGGAAGCCCTGATGCCGCACCGCTTGCCCATGCGCCTGGTCGACCGGCTGGTGGAATATGACGGCAATTCCGGCACGGTCGAGGCCGAGGTGGCGGCGGGCAATCCCCTGCTCGACAGCCGGGGCCGACTCGACGAGATGGCCCTAGCCGAAGTCCTGGCCCAGGCCTACGCCTTGGTCAAGGGCTACGGCGCCCGGCGGGACGGGGAGCCGATCCGCAAGGGCTTTCTCGTCGGTTTTCGCGAGTTCGTCTGCGCGGGGTCGGCGCGTCTGGGCGACCGCCTGCACGTCACCGTGCGCGCGGTGGCGGACGTGGAGGATTTTACCGTCGCCGAGGGAGAAATCCGGCGCGGCGCCGAACTCCTCGCCCACGGCTCCCTGAAACTCTGGATTCCCAAGGAAGGTCCATGAACTATCTGTTGCCGCTGTGGCTGCTGCTTTTCGTTTCTCTCCCTTTCGCGGCCTGGGCCGAAGAAGAGGGGGAACTCGACCGGGTGCTGGCCGGACTGAAGGTTTCGGCGGCGGGGATCGAAACCCTCGCCAGCGACTTCACCCAGGAAAAGCATCTGGAGATCTTTCGCGAAACCCTCGTTTCCCAGGGGCGCTTCTATTTCGCCAGGCCGGATAAGCTGCGCTGGGAGACGACCGCGCCGGTCGCTTCGGGCTTTCTGCTCAACGGCTCCGGCGGCAAGCGCTGGCATCAGCGGGCCGGGGCGCCGGTCCCCTTCGACCTCGGCCGCGAGCCGGGGATGAAGCTGATCGCCGAGCA
>CALJLX010000445.1 GCA_937982495.1 uncultured Desulfuromonas sp. | reverse complement strand
TGGTGATTCGTGACTGGAGTTCAGACGTGTGCTCTTCCGATCTGCCGCCTCGGCGGCGATCCGCTCCGGTGTCCAGCGCTCCAGCCCCTCGCGGGCGATGCGTTCGAGATAGAGATGGCAGAGGGTGCCGACATGGCGGGCGGTCTCCGCCTCCCAGCCGGTGAAAAGCTCAAGACGGCTTTCCGGCTCGCCGTGGCCGGACGCGGCCCGCGCCCGCGCCACCGACGGCAGGGAGAGCGCGGGCAAGGGCGGCAGCCGCCAGTCGGCGGGCAGGCGTCGGATCGGCAGCGGCGTCCGCGCGGCCGCCTCCCCTTCCCCCGCTGCCTCCTCTGTCGCGGGGAAGACGAAACTCGACGCGAGCACCGGCCACAACCGGCCGAGCAGGGAACCGGCCAGGGGACGAGGAAATCCATCCTTGTCCGACGCGGCGTGGCCGAGCAGATGCAGGCGGCGCCTGGCCCGGGTCGCCGCGACGTAGAGCAGGCGCAGGCTCTCCAGCTCCTCTTTGGCCGACTCCAGGCGGCCGATTGCCTCGTAGGTGGCATCCCGGGCATAGCCGTCCAACGCCGGCACCGGGGCGAGAAGCAGGCCATGGTCGGGATGTTCCAGCCAGCGCAGCAGGTGGCGATCGCCGCCGGCGGGCCCCCGGCCGAGGCCGGGCAGGATCACCGTATCGAATTCCAGCCCCTTCGATTTGTGGATGGTCATCACCTGCAAACGTCCGTCGGCGCCGCTGTCGGGGGCTGCGAAGAGCCGGGCGAGCCCCTGGTCGAGGGCATCGAGGGCGGGCAGATCGCCGCCGTGGTCGCATTCCTCCATCAGGGCGAAGACCCGGGCCGTGTCCTTGCGCGCCGCGCCGTCGCAACAGGCACCGCCGCCCAGAGCCAGCCATACCCCTTCCACCAGTTGCCGCAGGGGGAGCGCGCTCCGGCGCGCCCGACCGCGCCGAAGGATCGTCCCCACCCGCTCCGCCCGTTTCCGCCCGTCGGCGGAAAGGGCCGCGAGCCGTTCTTCGTCTCCCAGCAGGTCCGGGATCAGGCGGCCGCCGTCTTCGCCGCACAAGGCTTCGAGGTCGGCGAGGGTCAGGCCGCACCAGGGAGCGCGCAGCACGCAGAGCCAGCTCAGGCGGTCGGCGGGATGGAGCAGTGCCCGGGTCAGGGCGAGCAGGTCGCGCACCGCCGGACGGCATTGCAGGGGGTCGATGTCGCGGGCGCTGAAACGCAGGCCGCGCGCGGAAAAGGCGCGCAGGATCTCGGTGAGATGGGTGCGGGCGCGGACCAGCACCGCCACTGTCCCCTCCCCCTCCTCGGCCAGGGCCTGTGCGGCCAGATCCGCCGTCCGCTCGGCCTCGGCGACATCGTCGCGCCGGGCGAAGGGATGCACCGCGCAGGCCGGTCCCGGCAGTATTTCGTGTACCGCCGTCGAGGGGGCGTAGACCACCCCGCCCAGGGCCTCGTCCTCCTCGGCGGGGAAAAGCCCGGCGAAGGCGCCGTTGACCCAATCGACGATTCCCCGCTGGGAACGGAAATTGGCGCACAGGTCGATGCGCTCCAGCGGCACCGCCGCCAGACCCCGGGCGCGGGCGCGAAGGAAGAGTCCAACCTCGGCCTCGCGGAAGAGATAGATCGACTGCATGGGATCGCCGACGACGAAGAGGGTGCGGCCATCCCCCGGCTGCCAGCCGGCAGTCAGGTGGCCGAGCAGATAGTATTGCAGGTACGAGGTGTCCTGGAATTCGTCGACGAGAATGTGACCGAGGCGGGCGTCGAGACGCAGCAGCAGTTCCGAGGGGTCGTCGGCGCCGCCGAGAGCGGCCAGGGCTTGCAGGGCGACGGCGGCGAAATCGACCTGCCCTTCCTGGCGAAAGACCAGCCAGAGTTCGGCGGCGGCCAGGGGCAGCAACTCGACCAAGGCTTGCAGCACCCGCCATTGCCCGTCGGGATAGCGCATATCGGGCAGACGGAGCAGCTCGGCCAGGGCACTTTCCAGCCCCGGCACGGCGCGCAGCCGTTCAAGGAGCTCTTGCATCCGCGCCTTGCGCGCCGCTGCCTCCCCCTTGCCGGCGGGAAAGCCGCCATTCTTGTCGAGGCGCCGGCGGAAGGTTCCGGTGGTGGTCAGCAGCAGATCCACCAGCGCCAGCCAATCGGACAGATCGGCGTCGGCCCCGCCGGGGAAGGAACGAAGGTCGGCGCAACGGCACAGGGGCCGCGCCTCTCCTGCCAGCTGACTTGCCGCATAGTGCCCCAACTCGAGCAGTTCGGCGCGGCAATCCTCGGGGAGCAGAGCCTCGGCCGTCCGCAGCTGGTGAGCGACAAAACCTTCCAGGGAGCCTTCCAGCAGTCCCCGCCAGTTTTCATGCCTGACCCGGCCGAGATGGCGCAACCACTGGTCGCGGCGGGCGAGCATGGCGACCAGCATCCCTTGCAGGGTGTCCATGCGGTTGTCGAGATGTTCCAGCAGCAGCTCCGTTTCAGCGCTCCCCGCCCCCCCCCGGTCGAGCCGCGCCGTCACCCGCCGCGCGGCTTCGCGGTAAAGGGGAAAGGGATCCTCGGCGATGGTCGGCATGGCGCCGAAGCGGGAGATCCAGGGCATGCGTCGCACCAGGGCGGCGTTGAAGGAATCGATGGTCTGAATCGCCAGCAGCGAGGGATTGTCGAGCAGGTTCCAGCCCTGCCGGACATCCTGCGCCAGGGCCGCGCGGGCCAGTTCCCAGGTCTGCCGCTGATGGGCGCTTTCCGGCGCCGCTGCGCACGCCTCGCGCAGGGCGCGCAGCAGCCGCCCGCGCATCTCCCCGGCGGCCTTGCGGGTAAAGGTGATAGCAAGAATCTCGTCGGGGCGGCGGACGCCGGCGAGCAGGCGCAGATAACGCTGGATCAGCAGTTCGGTCTTGCCGGACCCGGCCGGGGCCTGGACGATGAAGGATCTTTCCGGATCGATGGCTCGCAGCCGGGCCTGGGCGTCGACGGGAGCGCTCATGATTCCACCTCCTCATCGTCAGCGAGGGTTTCATCGATCCGGCAGAGGGGGGCGAGATCGCAAAACTGGCAGGCTTTCTTTGGCGACACCGGGGCCACCGCCGCCCAGCCCCGGGCGAACTCCCCGCCCAGTTCGGCGAGCTGGGTCCGCCAGCGTTCGAGCAGTTCCGGCCAATCGTCCAGACCGGCCTTTTCCGCCGCTTTCGTCCCGGCAAAGGCGGGAATTCTGGGAAGCAGGTCGTCCGCCACCGCCACCCCCTTGAACAGGCAATCCCCGCGCCGCACCTGGGCGATGGCCAGGGCGCGCAGCCCTTCCTTCGACTCCTCCCCAGCGTAGACCGGCAGTTGCGGTTCGAGCAGGCGCTCGCCGAGGAGGTCGTTGAGATCGACCCGGCCGGTCTTGTAGTCGAGAATCAGCCGCCCGCCGTCGGGCAGGAGATCGAGCCGGTCGATCTGGGTATCGATGGCCAGGGGACCGCACAGGACGGTGCGCTTCTCCTCCAGGCCGTGGACGACGAAGGGGGTCCGCCCCTTCTCCCCCTCCAGCCATTCCCGCGCCAGGGAGCTCAGCCGCTTCCCCTCGATCCGGCAGAGGGGGGACTGGGCCTCCTCGCCGAAGCGCTCGCGCAGAACCGTCTCCACCGTCCCCGCGATGCGCCCGTCCAGTTCCTCCTCGCCCAGGGCGAGCAGGGCCGCCTGATCGCCGGTCTCGCGCCAGAAGCTTTCCAGCAGCCGATGGAGCAGGCTGCCGCGAGTGGCGGCATCGAGCCCCGGTTCGGGATGCTCCAGTCCCCGGGCCGCCAGGCGATGGTGGGCGAAGGCGCGGAAGGGACAAAGAGCCTGATCCTTGAGAATCGCGGTGCCGCCGACGGCACGGGCGGCGGCGAGGGGCGGCCCGCTTTCATCGCAAAGCGCTTCCAACGGCGGCGAAATCCCCTCAAGCACCGCCAGGGGGGCGGCGCTCCCGGCCAACAGCGGGGTTCCTTCGGCGAAATCGAGAATCAGGCTGCTGGGACGCAACTCCACATCCCCCTCTTTCAGGGGATGGCTGAAGACCACCGTCGGCGCCGAACGGGAAAGGCGGTCGAGAACCGTGCGGGCGAAGGTCAGCTCTCGCTCGGCCCCGGCATGGGGCATGGCGCAAGCGACTTGCAGGGGAACGGGGAGAAAGGGATTGGGCCGAGCCGGAGCGGGCAGAATCTCGTCGCTCAAACCCATGACCCAGAGATGATCGAACTCAAGACCCGCCGCTTCGAGGAGGCCGAGCACCTGCACCGGACCGTCCGGGGTTTCGGGCTGAAAAGGGATCTCCCGGGCCAGACGGCGGAGCAGAGCGAGGGCGTTGTCGCGCTCGACCGGCCCGGAAACCGGCTCCAGTTCGAGCACCGCCGGCAACAGACGTTCCTTCCAGACCTTGAGCGCCTGAAATTCCAGGCTCCCCAGGGAGCGTTCCCCGGGCCAGCCGACCGCTGCCAGCAGCTCGCCGAAGGCCGTCATCCACTCGCCGAGAGGCCGTCGTCGGCCACCTTCCCGGGCAGCCAGAGTCGCGAGGATGGCGGAAAACTCAGGGACCGAAGCGGCGATTTCCGCCGGCGGACGGGCCAGGCTGTAGCTCTCCCGGCGTTTGCCGCGCAGCATGCGGTCGCAGCGGGCGCGGGCCGCCCCTTCCCGCTGGGCGCCGCCGAGATAGGGACTGCGCAGAAGAAAACTCAGGCTGTCGAGGGGAATGCGGCCGGAAAGGCCGAGGATATCGAGGGCCGCCGTCACCAGCCCCTGTTCGGCGAGGGGGGAACCGAGGGAGAGGTTGAAGCGCTCCTCCGTTCCCTCCAGGTCGATGAGGGAGTCGGGGGCGAGCTCCTCGCGCAAGACCCGTTCCACCAGCCGGCGGCGGTGCTGCAAATCGGCCACTACCACGCCGATGCGCGGGCCCCCCTCCTCCAGCAGGCGACGCACCCAGCGGGCCGCCATCCGCGCCTCGTCCTCGCCGTCGACAGCCGCCGTCCGCAGGCAATGGCCGGACTCGGGCAAGGTTCCGGCCCATGCCGTCACCCGGCACCCTGCCCCTTCGAGGGCGGCGCGCAGCTTCGCCAGGCGCGGCGGGGGCTCGTCGAAACCGGCGAAAAAGACCCGGTCGGGGGAAGTCAGCCGCCCATCCGTCAAGGCGGCGCAAATACGCTCCGGCAGCTGGGCAGAATCACTCCAGCCTTCCTTCCGGCAAGCGTCGAGATAGGCCGCGCGCCAGCGCAGAAAGGCGCGGTGGTCGTCGCTCAAGGGATAGCCCGAAAGATCGGCGCCGTACTCCACCAACAGACGGTGCGCTTCCTGGGCGCGGCGGGCGCTGGCCGGTACCTGCAACAGCGCCAGTTCCGAACCGGCGACCTCGGCTTCGACCACCCGCTCCCAGAGGTAGAGAGAAGCGCCTTCCGACAGCAGCCCGGCATCCTCGTCCAGTTCCCCGGCGCAACGCAGCAGCCAGGTATCGAGGCCGTAGATTTTCGGCGTCCCCCAAACCTCGTGGCCGGAGGCCGACATCCAGAGGTCAAAACGCTCGCGCAGGGCGCGGGCGAGGCGCTTGTTGACGGTCAAAACCAGCGCCCCTTGCGCCAGGGCGCGGCCCAGAAGTTCAAAAGATGCTGACGGTTCGGTCATCGCGGCCCTCTCTCCAGGAAATGCTCTGCAGCATACCCCGGCGAAGGACGAGGGCCAAGGAGAAATGGCGGAGGCCGGAGGGGAGGATTCAGCGAGGGGAGGATTCGTCCATCGGGGCGAACTTCTCCAGCAGCCACTTGATCAGCAGCAGCAGAAGCGGCGTCCCATGCATAACCAGGTCGAAGATGTCGAGGGGACGGGTCAGGGTGCCCTGATACAGCATCCGGATCTTTTCGAAGAGATGCGGTTCCGGCACGAAGGGGGAGAGACCGAGAATGACGGCCAGGATCGTCAGGGTGGAATAAGGCATTCGGGCAAGCAGACGACGCATGATAAATTCCAGGGAGAGTGGTGGCGGTTGCTGGTAAAAACCCCCGAGCGGAGGAGCCAGGCCGGACCGCTCGGGGGTATCTCTTTAACTCTTTGTTACAGCACCTTCGCTACACGAGGCTGAGCAAAAATGCCCAGATGCAAGGCGCCCGAAATTCGAGGAGTGAGGCGT
>CALJLX010000444.1 GCA_937982495.1 uncultured Desulfuromonas sp. | reverse complement strand
GTGCGTGGTCGATGAAGGGAACAGCCGGGTGGACATCTTCAATCGTTGAGGTCTGCTCCCGCTTTGGGTTCGCGGCGGGGGGGGCGGCTGACGGGGAAGGGAACAGGCCGAGGCATGACATTAAAAGCGGGTTGCCGATCTGCCCATGACGGGCTGTGTATGGGGTTGACGGGTTGTCTCTGTCTGCTGCTTTTGCTTTTGGCGTCGCCGGCACAAGCGGCGGTAACCGGGCTCTGCTCCAGTTGTCACACCATGCATTACAGCCAGGATGGGGGCGCCCTGCCCGAGTGGGGGGATGACGGCCCCTATGAGGCGCTTCTGACCTCAACCTGCGTCGGATGCCACATGGGCGCGAATAACGGCGGCCCGACCCCCTTCGTCTTTTCTTCCCAGCCGCCGGTTTATGGCGACTCCGGTTCCGGCGCCGACAGCAATACCCTCGCCGGAGGCAACTTCTACTGGGTCGCGCAGGCCGGCGGCGACACCCGCGGCCATAACGTCCATGGCCTGATGGCTCGCGATCAGACCTTGGCGCAGCCGCCGGGTTATAGCGGCAATCGCGCCGCCGCCGACGGCAGCGTTCCCGCCGGCGGTTCCTGGCCCGTCGGGCAGCAGGTGACCTGCGCCGGGGTATACGGCTGTCACGGCAGCCACAGCGAACAGTCCCTGGCCGAAGCGGTGCGCGGCGGCCATCATCAGGGGCGCGGCGGTGCTCTCGTCAGCCCCGGCACCGAGCCCGCGAGCGGTTTCCGCATGCTGGTAGGGATCGCCGGTTACGAAGATGCCGACTGGGAATTCCACCCCACCGCCGCCCTCCACAACCAGTACAAGGGCGCTACCGGCGGAACCGACAACTCCACGATCAGTTCGCTGTGCGCCCGCTGCCATGGCAACTTCCATTCGGCGGTCAGTGCCGGTTCCCCCTGGTTGCGTCATCCCGTCGACTACGACATGGGTTCCACCGCGCCGAGTTCCGAATATCGCTCCTACGGCGGCGTGGACCTCAACAGCTATCGGCCGGATATTCCGGTGGCCAGCCTGGACGTCAGCCAACCTTTGACCAAGGTCACCTTTTCCGGCGATACCATCGTCGCCTGCGTCTCCTGCCACCGTGCCCATGGCTCTCCCTATCACAAGATGATGCGCTGGGATTACGCCGGAAGTATCGGCGGCGGTTGCACAGCCTGTCACACTTCCAAGGATTGAGAGGCGAGTCATGAGCAGACCGGTAACGGATCGGCCGCGACTGAAGCGGATTCGTCAAACCACCCTCGTCGCGGCACTGTGGCTCGCGGTCCTCGCCGTACCCGTCTGGGCCGGCCCCTATGGGGATTCGGCGCACGGCGATACGGTGAACGGCGTCGCTCGTATCGGCCTGGCCCCCCCGGGGCCCTATGTCGTCGGCAACTGCGCCCATTGCCATGAGCAGCATGCCAGCATGGGCGGCGTCGAGCCCGCGCCCGCATCGGGGAGTCCTTCCCCCTTCGCCCTCTTTTCCCCGGGCTTCGATTCGAATCGGCGCTACAAGCCCTATCAGACCACGGATGTCATGTGCTTCGGTTGCCACGCCGCCACCGGATCCCAGCAGGCGCCGGGGGGCTCTTTGCTCAATTACGATTACGCCAGGGCTTTTGCCGGTGATGACACCGGCGGTCCCGCCGGTATTCTCGAAGCCTTTAATCAAAGTCCGGCCGGCCCCGACGCTTCCTACCACAACCTTTACGATGTCTGGAACTACGCCAAGCGTTTCCCCTATTTCAAGGACGCTTCGGCCCCTTGCGACGCCTGTCACAATCCGCATCGTGCCCGGCGCAACCGCGCCTTCCCCCTGAATCCGGCCTTTACCGCGATTTCCCGGCCGACCGAACATGAAAGCCTGTGGGGAGATGCGGCGGAGGAGCGGATGAGCGCCTATGGCGGCAGTTATCAAGCACCGCTCTACTTCGGCTCGCGTCTGACCTACGAGCCGGGCGGGGTCGGGGAAATCGGCGCCGACGGCTCCCAAACTCCCGACTATGTGACCTATTGCAACGATTGCCATCGGGAGCGAATTCGCAGTACCACCCTGGCCCGTGACGCGGTGGCTATCGACTGGAAGACCGGCGGGGGCGATTCCGCCGGTGCGGGGGACAAGCATGGCGGCAACGGCTTTACCGGTACGATATTTATGAAAAAACCTTACGACAAAGTCACCGTGCCGGCGGGGGGCTATGTCCTGTCCTGCATGGACTGTCACGAGGCGCACGGTTCCCCCAATGCCTATCTGGTGC
>CALJLX010000443.1 GCA_937982495.1 uncultured Desulfuromonas sp. | reverse complement strand
GTTACTTCCCCTTCTGTTCCTTGGCCAGCAGGATGCGCCGGGCGTTGTTGACCAGCACCGACGACACATCCCGACTCTTGGCCAAGGCCTTGATATCCTTTTCGCTCAGGATGCCCATAAAGCGTAAAGCCTTGGGCAGGGGCGTGCGATTGTGCATGACCAGCGCCCGTTTGATGTCGTAATTTTTCAGCCAATCGTTGTTGAGAGTGATCAGCCGGATCAGTTCCTCGCTCGAACTCTTGTTCTTGGCGATGGCGAGGACTTCCCCATCGGTGATGCGGGGATTTTTCAGGACCGCGGCGGAGACCAGCTTATTGGCGTCCTTGATCAGAATACTGCGCCATTCCTTATCGCCGGTAAGTCCCATCTTGATCTTTTCGGCGACGGGCATTTCCAGAGATTGCTGGTATTTGGAGAGATTGACTGAATCTTCCTCGACCTGATCGTCCGCCGTCTCGGCCCCTTCGGCTTCGACTTCGTCCCCGTCGTCCGCAACCGAATCGAGTTCGGACACCGGCGCCGGGACCGGCAGGCCGAGATGGGCCTTGGTCTCGGCGTCGACCCGGGGGTTGGCGATCAGCGCCTCGCGCAGTTCGGGAGCGCTCTCCAGCAACCGATTCTTGGAGGCGAAGAGGGCAAAGACCGGTCCCCGACAGTGGGTCGCGATGTTGATCAAGGTCGGCAACGTGACCTCTGGGGATTTGAGCAGAGCGGCGATCACCCGAACATCCTCCAGGCGCACCCGGGCGATGAGTTCCAGGTGCTTGGGGTGCAATTCCCCCTCGGCGGCGATGAGATCGGCCAATTCGCCGCTGTCTGTGGCGGAGAGGGCGTCGAGGACCGCTTCCTTCACCATCCGGTCGGCGCTCTGGAAGAGAAAGAGGTAGACCGTCATCAGATCTTTGAGGGACAGGGAGGCCTCGCCGCGCAAAGCCGCCAGCTGCTCATCGCGGGAAGCTTCCTTGATCAACCGCACCACCGCCGGCGAAACCATCAGCTGATGCGGCTTAGTTCCGGATTGCGGCATTCGGGGCCTCCATCCTTGCGACCGTCGAGGGAAGCTGTGCGCCCCGGCGGTTTCTCATCCCCACCTCATGGATTGCGCAGAACCCGCGACTCCAGGCCGGCGGCCCGCGCCTGATCGGCGATTTTTTCCGCTTGCGCTTTGTTCGCGAACCCTCCGAAAGAGACCCGCCACAAGGTGGTTGTCACATCGGCCCGCTCCTCCGTCACCGGCACTCCCCGCGCCGCCAAGGCCTGGACGGCGGCTTTCGCCTTGATCGGATCGTTGTACGAACCGGCATAAAGGGCGAGGGCATCCCCCCGGGGCAGAGTAAAATTCTTGGGAACCAGGGGCTCCAGCTCCCGCGCCTTGCCACGGGCGGTTTCGGGGGGGTAGACGCCGATCAGCAGGCGGGTCATGGATTGGCTTTTACTTAGCGGCGTCACCTGCGCATCGTAACCCAGATCTTTGATTATCCGGATCGCCTGATCGCGGTTAGCCGTTTCGCCATAGGCTCCTGCCTGGATCATGAAGGGACCACCCACGGTCGCCACCGTCACCGGGGCAGGTTTCACCGGGGCGGATTTAGCCCTGCTTTGCATTGCCGGTTTGGGTTTTTCCGTCACGGTTTTCGGTGTCGCCGGGCTCGGACTCTTCTCCGGGGCAAGGGAAGCGGTTTGCACCGGAGCGGACGCGGACTTGACGGCCTCTTTCCGTGGCGCGACCGTGCCCCTATCGGGCGACTCGACCGTGCCGCTTTCCGTCGAGCGCGCCTGGGCCTGGACCGATGCCGCGGTCGGGGAGGTAGCCGCCGCCCCCGGGGTCCAGGCGGAACCGATCGGTTGCGTCTCGGGTACCACCGCCGGAGGGATTTCCTGTAGAGTCCCTCGGGGAACTTCCGTCGCTACCGCCACCTGACCTTCCTCGATCTGTTGCGCCGCGCCGGCGCCGGTGCTCACCGATCCCCCCTCGGGACGTTCCGGCATCTCCAGCGTCTGCTTGCTCGGCAGGGGTTCGTCTTTCGGCCGGGCGTCGGGAGGCATTGGGCTGGACGTAAAATAGTAGAAGCCTACGGCGGACAGAAGCATGACCAGTGCCCCGTAGTAGATCATGCGCGACGAGGTACGAGAAGACTTACGCCGCGGGGTATCTTCCTCCTCAATGGACAGGGAACCCCTTACCGGGAAGTTTTTCTTGGTCGACTCCCCGTCATCGGCGAGGCTGTCGACGGGCGACTCCTCGGCAAGGGTGAAATCCCCGCCGGTTTCGGCGTCAAATTTGCCCCACCCGTCATCGGCACCGAAATCATCATCGAACTGTCCGAAAGTAAAATCCTTGTCGTCGTCCTTCACCTTGTCGTCGTCCTTCATAGTGTCCCTGTCTTCTTCGATTAGCCCGGGAACGCGCCTTATTCTTCAAAAAACCGGCGACCCTCCCGGAAGGGTCGCCGGAGTCCGATCATTCCGCCGCCGCGCTCTTGTGCTCGGCCAGGATCTTGGCCGTGAGGTGGGGCGGCACTTCTTCGTAGTGAGAGAATTCCATGGTGAACAGGCCCCGGTCCGAGGTCATCGAACGCAGTTCCGGGGCATATTTGAGCACTTCGGACATGGGAACCTGCACGGCGATGTTCTGACTCCCGCCCTGGGGCTCGACACCGAGTACCTTGCCGCGCCGGGAGTTCATGTCACCAATGACATCGCCAACGCAATCATCGGGGACGGTGATCTCCATATGCATCACCGGTTCGAGCAGAATCGGATTGGCTTCCTCCATCCCTTTTTTGAAGGCCATGGATCCGGCGATTTTGAAGGCCATTTCCGACGAGTCGACGCTGTGATGGGAGCCGTCATAGAGTGTGACCGAGAAATCCTGGACCGGATATCCAGCCAGAATCCCATGTTTGAGGGATTCCTGAATGCCTTTGTCCACCGCCGGGATGAACTGACGGGGGATGACCCCCCCGACAACCTTATCGATGAAGCGATAGCCTTCACCCCGCGCCAAAGGCGCGATTTCGATATGCACATCGGCGAACTGGCCGCGACCGCCCGATTGCTTTTTGTGGCGATAATGCTGTTTGACCGTCTTCTTGAACGTTTCGCGGTAGGGAACCTTCGGCTCCTTGAGCAGCACCTCGACCCCGAACTTGCGCTTGAGTTTTTCCACCGCGACCTCGACATGGACCTGACCCATGCCGGAGAGGATCATCTCCTTGGTTTCCTCGTCCCGTTGCACCTGATAAGTGGGATCTTCCTCCATGATCCGATGCAGCGAACTCATGATCTTGTCTTCGTCCCCCTTGCTCTTGGCCGCCAGGGCGAAGGAGATGACCGGTTTAAGGGCCATCGGGCTTGCGTAAACGATGGGTTTGGCGGCATCGCAGAGGGTATCGCCGGTGGCGGTTTCCTTGAGTTTGGCCACGGCGACGATGTCGCCGGCTTCGGCCTCGGTCAAGGCACGCTGTTTTTTCCCTTCCAGTTCGAAGATCTGACCAATACGCTCGGTGATGTCTTTGTTCGGGTTGTAAACCGTCGAGTCGCTTTTGAGGGTTCCCGAATAGATGCGGAACAGGGTCAGCTTGCCGGCGTAGGGATCGCTGATGGTCTTGAAGACCATGGCCGAAAAGGGCTCTTTCGGATCGGGACGACGCTGGTCGGCTTCGCCGTTCTTGGGATTTTTGCCGTACTGGATGCCCTTGTCGATGGGGGACGGCAGGCAGTTGACAATCGCGTTGAGCAGGTTGCGCACGCCGATGTTGGCGGTGGCGCTGCCGCACAGAACCGGGGTGAAGACCTTGGTCAGGGTCCCTTCGCGCAGGCCGCGAAGGAGGTCGTCGCGGTCGAGGGTTTCCGTTTCCAGGTATTTCTCCATCAACTCGTCGTCGGCCTCGGCCGCCGCTTCGACCATGCTGGTGCGCAGCCGTTGGGCTTCTTCCAGATACTCGGCGGGAATCTCCGTTTCGTCGTAGGTCCCCTTGCCGTCGAACTTGAAGAACCGGGCTTTCATGTCGATCAGGTCGATGATCCCCTTGAAGTCCTCGCCGGAACCGACCGGCATGGCGATGGCGATGGCCCGGGTATCGAGGCTCTTCTGCACATCGTCGACCGCTTTGAGAAAGTCGGCGCGGTCGCGGTCCATCTTGTTGACGAAGACGATGCGCGGCACCTCGAACTCGTTGGACCACTCCCAGATTTTAAGAGTCTGGGCCTTGACCCCGTCAACGGCGGAAACAACCAGGACCGAGCCGCCGAGAATCCGCAGGCAGTTGCGGGTATCGTGAAGAAAGTTGGTATAGCCGGGGGTGTCGACGATATGCAGGCTGCAATCCCCCCACTCGCAATGGTTGAGGCTGGAACTGATGGTGATCTGCCGCTTGATCTCCTCGGGCTCGAAATCCATGGTCGAGGTGCCGTCATCGACCCGGCCGAGACGATCGGTCATACCGGTGTTGTAGAGGATCGCTTCGGTCAGGGATGTCTTTCCGGCATCCCCTTGCCCGACAATTCCCAGGTTACGCAGTTTGGCCGTTTCATACTTTCCCATGATTCCTCCTTACAGTTCACCCCGGGGGTGAAACCAGCTACAGGATTGACGTCAGGAAACAACGAATACGGGGACCAACCCCGGCAATCTCAACTCGACCGGCAAAAACACAGAAGAGAATTCACCTTATTTATTCCGTGGTTTTACCTCCTTTGTTGCGACAATAGATGATCCGCAATCCTTCCAGGGTCAGCATCGGCTCGACCTCGTCGATGCCCTGGGAATCGCCGGCGACCAGCGGCGCCAGTCCTCCGGTCGCCACCACCAGGGCGGTCTCGCCGAGTTCCCGGTGCATGCGCGCGACAATCCCGTCGACCAGCCCGACATACCCGTAAAAGATCCCGGCCTGCATACTGTTGACGGTGTTCTTGGCGATGACCTGCGGCGGCCGGCGGATATCGACCCGGGGCAGTTTGCTCGCCCGCATGAAAAGCGCTTCGGCGGAAATGGCCACCCCCGGCGCGATGGCGCCGCCGAGGTATTCCCC
>CALJLX010000442.1 GCA_937982495.1 uncultured Desulfuromonas sp. | reverse complement strand
TGAATGAACGGATAGTGCCAAAGTCAAGTATAGCAAGATCCGACAGTGTCGCGTTTGTGAGCGATGGTCTCAGACAGCCCCGCGCAACGGAGCGCCCACAAATAAGTTCTCAGCCTACTCTACAACTACTCATGTTAAGAAAAAATTTACTTGAATTTAAAATTTCCACCAAATTACGTGAAGAAAATCTTATTTGACAAAGAACTAAAACGGCGTTTATATACAAAAAAAGCCAAAAACCCTTGGCATAACAGAAAAGATATAAATTTACCTTCGCCATCACTTGGAAAATTTTTTTAGTTTTACTAAATAGGCACCCCATGAAAAACTCCAAAATGACCCTTTCCGCCGAAACCATGAATCTCGACTTCGTGCGCAAGGTGGAAAAGCTCTCCGGCAGCTCGGTGCTTCGCTGCTTCCAGTGCGGCAAATGTTCCGCCGGTTGCCCGATGCGCTCTTTCATGGAACATCCCCCCAACCGTATCGTCCGCCTGTTGCAGCTGGGGCAGTACGAGCGGGTACTGGCCGGGCGTTCCATCTGGTACTGCGCCTCCTGCGAGACCTGCACCGCCCGCTGTCCCAACAAGGTCGACCTGGCGGCGATCATGGACGCCCTGCGCAAGTGTTCCTGGGATGCCAAGGGGGCGTCCAAGGAATCCCTGGTGCAGTTGGCCAACAAAATCTTCCTGGACAATATCCTCGCCTACGGCCGCCAGTACGAAATGCGCCTGGCCGCGGTCTTCAATCTGCAAAGCGGCAAGCTGCTCAAGGATTTCATGCTCGGGCCGAAGCTGATGAGCAAGGGCAAGCTCAAGATGTTTCATCAGAAAAACAAGAACATCAAGGAGATCGAGAGGATCTTCCGGCGCATCGAAGAGCTGCGCGAGAAAGGGGAAGCGCCGTGACCCCGGGCAAGCCTGTGCTGAGTTATTCCTACTATCCCGGCTGCTCGCTGCATGCCTCGGCCAAGGAATACGACGAGTCGACCCGGGAACTCTTCCGGGTGCTGAAGATCGGCCTGAAGGAAGTGCCGGACTGGTTCTGCTGCGGCGCCACCCCCGCCCACAATGTCGATGAGCTGCTCTCCCTCGCCCTCTGCGCCAAGAATCTCGTCCTCGCCGAGCAGGTCGAAGGGGACATGGCGGTAGCCTGCGCCTCCTGCTTTTCGCGGTTGAAGACCGCCCAGCATCGTCTGGGGGAGGATGAAGAGAAGCGCCGTCAGGTCGAATACGCCATCGACGGCCCCTTCGACAAGAGCAAGCCGGTCAAGCATCTGCTGGAAATTCTCGCCAGGGATTTCGGTCTGGAGCAACTGGCGGCGGCGGTGAAAAAACCGCTGGCCGGACTGAAAGTGGCCTGCTACTACGGCTGCCTGCTCACCCGCCCGCCGGAGGTGCCGGAACTGGACTGCGTCGAAGCGCCGACGATCATGGAGCGGGTCATCGCCGCCGTCGGCGCCGAACCGGTAAACTGGAGCCATCGCCTGGAGTGCTGCGGCGCCAACTTCACCCTGTCCCGTCCCGGCGTGGTCATCAAACTCTCCGGCGACATCCTCGCCTCGGCCCGGGAGGCGGGAGCCGACTGCGTCATGGTCGCCTGCCCCCTCTGTCACGGCAACCTCGACATCCGCCAGCAGGAGATCGAGGAAGCCACCGGCCGCCGCTTCGCCATGCCGATCTTTTACATGACCCAGCTGCTCGGCCTCGCCGCCGGAGTCCCGCCCGGCAAACTCGGCCTCGACAGCATGATCGTCGACCCGCTGCCGCTGCTGAAGAAAAAGAGCTTATTTTAGGAGGCTGAAGACTGAAGGCCGAAGACTGAGGGGAGAATCTATCCACTTTTCCTTCAGTCTTCAGTCTTCAGCCCCAAAAGGTTTTCCTTATGTCCCGAATCGGCGTTTTTGTCTGTCATTGCGGCGAGAACATCGCTCGCACCGTTGATGTGGAGCGGGTGGCCGAGGCCGCTCGCGGCCTCTTCGGCGTCGCCTACGCCACCGACTACAAATACATGTGTTCCGACCCCGGCCAGAGTCTGCTGAAAAAGGCGGTAGCTGAGCACAACCTCGATGGCGTGGTGGTCGCCGCCTGCTCCCCGCGCATGCACGAAAAGACCTTCCGCAAGGCGGTCCAAGCGACGGGACTGAATCCCTACCTCTGCGAAATGGCCAATATCCGCGAGCACTGCTCCTGGGTCCACGAAGACCGGGAGGAAGCCACGGCCAAGGCCGTGGCCATCGTCACCATGCTCGTGGAGCGGGTCAAGCGCAACAAGAAGCTGGCGCCGATCACCGTGCCGGTCACCAAACGCGCCCTGGTCATCGGCGGCGGCATCGCCGGCATCCAGGCGGCCCTCGATATCGCCGACTGCGGCCACCAGGTGGTGCTGGTCGAGCGGGAACCGTCCATCGGCGGGCACATGGCCCAGCTCTCCGAAACCTTCCCGACCCTCGACTGCTCCCAGTGCATCATGACCCCGAAGATGGTCGACGTCGCCAACCATCCCAACATCACGTTGCACACCTACGCGGAAATCGAGCAGGTGGACGGCTATATCGGCAACTTCGCGGTGAAGGTGCGCAAGAAGGCGCGCTCGGTCGATATGGCCAAATGCACCGGCTGCGGCGTCTGCATGACAAAATGCCCGCAGAAGAAGATCCCCAACGCCTTCGACCGCAACCTGGGCACGCGCCCGGCCATCTATGTGCCCTTCCCCCAGGCGGTGCCCAACACCCCGGTCATCGACCGGGAACACTGCACCTGGTTCCAGACCGGCAAATGCGGGGTCTGCGCCAAGGTCTGCGGACCCGGCGCCGTCGACTATACCCAGCAGGATGAATTCATCGTCGAGCAGGTCGGCGCCATCGTCGTCGCCACCGGCTTCAAGCTCTACGACATCACCGAAAAACCGAAGGGCTCGCCGATCAAGGGCTACGGCGAGTTCGGCCACGGCAAGATTCCCGACGTCATCGACGGCCTCACCTTCGAGCGCCTGGCCTCGGCCTCCGGCCCCACCGGCGGGAAGATCCTGCGCCCGTCCGACGGCAAGGAGCCGAAGGCCGTGGTCTTCGTCCAGTGCGTCGGCTCCCGCGCGCGGGAAAAGGGGATTTCCTACTGCTCGAAAATCTGCTGCATGTACACCGCCAAGCACACCATGCTCTACAAGCACAAGGTGCACGACGGCCAGGCCTATGTCTTCTTCATGGACGCCCGCACCCCGGGCAAGGGCTACGACGAATTCTGGCGGCGCTCCATCGAGCAGGAAGAGGCGGTCTACATTCGCGGGATGGTCAGCCGCCTCTACCAGAAGGGGGACAAGGTGGTGGTGATGGGGAGCGACATCGCCGTCGGCATCCAGGTGGAAATCGAGGCGGATCTCGTCGTGCTGGCCACGGCGGTGCAGCCCCGCGAAGGCGCCGACCTGCTCGCCCAGAAGTTGGGAATTTCCTACGACCAGTACCACTTCTACTCCGAGGCCCATGCCAAGCTGCGTCCGGTGGAATGCGCCACCGCCGGCGTCTATCTGGCCGGCGCCTGCCAGGGGCCGAAGGACATTCCCGACACCGTCAGCCAGGCGAGCGCGGCGGCGGCCAAGGTGATGACCCTCTTCGCCAAGG
>CALJLX010000441.1 GCA_937982495.1 uncultured Desulfuromonas sp. | reverse complement strand
TCGCCGGAAATCTGGGTGTTGCGGGTCAAGGTGCCGCCGAAGTCGTAGCCGAGTTTGGCGAAGGTGATGTTCATGCCGAAGGAATAGGCCCGGGCGATGGTGTAGGCGGTGACGATCCCCTCGCGGGCGGCGGCTTCTTCCAGCCGGGTCAGCAGGTAGTTGGCCAGGCCCTGGCCCCGCTCCTCCGGCAGGGTGGCGAAATCGGTCATTTCCCCGTTGCCACCGCTTTGATCGAGTTCGGCCGAGGCGATGGCGACCAGCCGGTCGTCGCGAAAGATGCCGTGATAGCGCACGTTCTCCACCATGGTTTTTTCCAGATAGGCGGGGTTGTGGATGGGGAAGGGATAGCTGGCGAAGACCCGCCGGTAGACCGCGACCATGGCCTGGGTGTCGCTCGGGTCCAGGGACCGCCAGCGATAGCCTTCCGCAAGGGACGGCGCCTCCCGCAGGGGCTCCTTCGCCCGGGCCAGTTCCAGCACCTCCGCCACCCGGGCCGGGCGCGGTTCCTCCCGGCGTTGCGGACAGAGATATTTGCCCAGGAAGTGCGCCGCGCGATTTCCCCGATAGAACCGGGGGACCCGCGCTTCAGGGCGGTAGCCGTGCCGGCGGAAGTGGTCCAGGCGATCATCGGGCACTTTGGCGAAGATTTTGGAATACCCCTTCCGGTTCGCCAGTTCTTCAAGCCGGCTCAGCAGTTCCGGCAGGTCGTCTCGGCCCAGCTTCATCAGATAGACGCGGTCGCTGTGCTTGCCGTGCTGGACGGTCGATTGGCCGAAGGTTTCGATACGATCATTCATCATTGCGGCGCTCCATGCGGTTGTTGTGTTCAGGAGTCAGGGAAATGGTTTCGTCGTAGTCGGAAAGCAGCATTTCGATGCCGGTGGCGCGGTATTCCTGCGCATCCTCCAGTTTCAGCTGCAGGCGGCAATCCTCGCATTTGCGGTCGCAGAAGATCGGTTCGTAGCTGTGCGGTTCCTGGTAGGTGGTGATCACTCCCTCGTAGTTGCGCAGCACCACCTTATTGGTCGACAGAGAGATGAGGTAGGTGGGGTTGAGGGGGATCTTGCCGCCGCCGCCCGGGGCGTCGACCACGTAGGTGGGGACGGCGAAGCCGCTGGTGTGGCCGCGCAGGCTTTCCATGATCTCGATCCCCTTGCCGATGGGGGTGCGGAAGTGGGAGAGCCCCTCGGAAAGGTCGCACTGGTAGAGGTAATAGGGGCGTACCCGGTTTTCCACCAGTTTGTGCACCAGGGATTTCATGATGCGCGGGCAGTCGTTCACCCCGGCCAACAGCACCGACTGGTTGCCGAGGGGAATCCCGGCGTCGGCGAGGAGGCGCAGCGCCTCGCGGGCGGAGGCGGTGATTTCCCGGGGGTGGTTGAAGTGGGTGTTGAGCCACAGGGGCTGGTGCTTTTTCAGCATCGCCACCAACTCGGTCGTGATGCGGTAAGGCAGCACCACCGGCATGCGGCTGCCGATGCGCACCACCTGAACGTGAGGAATGCCGCGCAGTTCGGTCAAAATCCAGTCGAGCTTCTCATCGGAGAGCATGAGCGGATCGCCGCCGGAAAGGAGGACGTCGCGGATCACCGGGGTCTTGCGGATGTAGTCGATGCCGGCGAGCAATTCATCCCTGCCGGGAACCGAATCGACATCGCCGACCTTGCGCTTGCGGGTGCAGTGGCGGCAGTACATGGCGCAGACGTTGCTGATTTGCAGCAACACCCGGTCGGGGTAGCGATGGGTCACTCCCGGCACCGGGCTGTCCCGATCCTCGGCCAGGGGGTCGGCCAAATCGCAGGCGTCAAGCTCCAGTTCCCGGGGGGAGGGGAAGGCCTGACGGAAGACGGGATCTTCACGGAAACCCTCGGCATCGACCAGAGAGAGGTAATAGGGAGTGATCGCCAGTGGAAAGCGGCGCAGGGTCTCTTCGAGGCGGGCCTTTTCCTCCGCCCCGAAGTGGATGCCGAGCAGCTCCTCGACGCGGTCGATATCCCGGATGGCATGTTTCAGCTGCCAGCGCCAGTCCTTCCAGTGGGAAAGAGTGGCGCCGCCGGCGTCGATGGCTTCGGCGAGTTGTCGTTGGTTGGTGGAAAAAATCGGCAAAACGACCTCCTGGGTCTTGGTCGGGGTTCCGTCCATAGACAAATCCCCAGCGATTCCGGATGTTTCCGGAATTTCGTTAAGAGTGGGAGCAGGTCGGCGCGCGAAAGAGACTTCTCGGGTGGGGAAGCGGAAGGGAGCGCACGCGACGGCGTGCTCGAAGGCTGAGTTTGATTGTGATGAGGTCGGGCAACCCGCGACCGCGATGACGGGGGACTCCCGAAATCCGGCGCTGCCCGGTGAGATCGAGGCGTCGTCGGGATCGTGCCGGGGGCACGGGCGAAGGCCTCGGATGCGGATTCAGGTCGAGACGTCCTGGCGGGACGCTGCCTGTAATGGAGCTACCCTAGCGTATTTGCGAAGGAAAGTCAAATCGTCCCAGGCGCGGGGGGGAATTCAGGTGGGATGGGCGGCGAGAAAAGGGAGGAGTTTATCCAGTTCGAGGGGGCG
>CALJLX010000440.1 GCA_937982495.1 uncultured Desulfuromonas sp. | reverse complement strand
TCGCGGATGATCCCCCCGTCGCGCAGGACAAAAGGCGGATCGTCGACAATCCCGGCGGCGATCAGGGCACAGAGCTCTTCCAGGGGATCGATATTCCGCCGCAGTTCGACCAGACGCGGGCTTTCGCACCCGGCAAGCAGGCCAATGAGCCCGGGCAGGCGCTCCAGGGAAGCGCGCAGCGCCGTCAGATCCTTGGCGTTGGCGTGGGCCATGGAAATCTTGCCGTTGAGCCGCTCCAGATCGTAGACCCCGTCCAGCGCCGCGCGCAGCTCGTCGCGGAGCAGGCTCCTCTCCACCAGCTCCGCCACCGCTTCGTGCCGCGCCCGGATCGGCTCGATGCGCAGCAGCGGCTGGTTGATCCAGTGCTTCAGCAGGCGCCCGCCCATGGCGGTGACGGTGCGGTCGAGGACGCCGAGGAGGGAGCCCTTGCGTCGTCCGTCGTGCAGGGTGGCGGTCAGCTCCAGGTTGCGGCGGGTCGCCTCGTCGAGCACCATGAAATCGCCGCCCTGGCTGGTGGTCGGCGGCCGCAGATGGGGCAGGAGCCCTTTTTGGGTTTCTTCCAGATAATGGAGAACGCCCCCGGCGGCGCGAATCGCCCCGGTCAGCCCGGCGCAGCCGAAGGCTTCCAGGGGGGCGTCGTCGAAAGCGGCGCGCAGCGCCCCTTCCGCCCGGTCGGGAGCCAGGACCCAGTCGGGGAGCCATTCGATGCGACGGCCGTCGAGAATACCGGCCAACTCCTTGAGCAGAGCCTCCCCCTCCTCCCCGGCCGCGAGCAGCACCTCCCGGGGATTGAAGCGGAGCAGTTCGCCGCGCAACCCTTCCGGTTCGGAAACTTCCGTCAGGCTGAATTCGCCGGTGGTGATATCGACCACGGCCAGCCCGAAACGCCCGGGACGGCCCACGGCGACGGCAAGCAGATAGTTGTTTTCCTTGGGTTCGAGAGTGTCGGTGTCGACCACCAAGCCGGGGGAAACGACGCGCACCACCTCGCGGCGGACGATGCCCTTGGCCGCCTTGGGATCTTCCACCTGCTCGCAGATGGCGACCTTGTACCCGTGCTCCACCAGGCGGGCGATATAGGGCTGACAGCTGTGATAGGGGATGCCGCAGAGGGGAACTTCCTCGGCCGCCCCCTTGTTGCGGGAGGTCAGGGTGATGTCGAGGACGCGAGACGCGGTGACGGCGTCGTCAAGGAACATTTCGTAGAAATCGCCGAGGCGGAAGAAGAGGATGGCGTCAGGGTATTGCTCCTTGATTTCCAGGTACTGCCGCATCATGGGGGTGCCGCCGGTCATGCCGCTATCAACCTCGCCTTGCTCGAAGCGGTGAGGGAGCCGGAGCATTTCCCCGGCCGCCTTTCCCGCAAAAAAATTAATCTTGGGCATGTTAGCAGAGGCCATGGGCGGTGTAAACTCTTTCCGGGGAGCTCGCAACCGCCCCGGTCCCCGCAAAAACCTTGACCGGTGCCGACCGGGATGCTAATAGGAGGCGCCAACCTCAACAGGAGTTTTCATGTCCGGCATAACCGATTCCACTGATTCCTGCCTCCAGCGAGACAGCTACCGCATCGCCGGTCTCGACGACGAAATCCGCGCCGACCAACTCTGTCACGAGCTTCTGCGCCGCTGCTATCTGCATCTCGTCGAGGCCCACGAACTCGCCGCCGAGGAAGCAAGCCGCCTCTGCTACGGCGTCAGCTACTTTCTTTGCGAATACCTCATCCCCGAAGTCCGGATCAGCCCCTTCGACCTCACCGCCCAAGAGGTGCGTCGCTTCGGCGGCCACTGGTACATCGTCCGCAACATGGAACCGAACCTGATCGAGCTCACCGCCATTCTCGAAGGCATCCTCGCCTTCGCCGCCTTCTGCCGCGAGCGCGAACTGATGACCGGCGATCAGGTCGCCGCCATCGAAGGAGCCTGCGCCGAGCTCGACTTCTACCGCGAGCGCATCGATAGTTTCTGGGCCATCGAGAAAGAGGGCTACGACGCCTGGCGGGCCGCCTGCCCCCTGAAAGACTGAAACCGGCCATGGATCACGCCCGTCTCAAGCTGCGCGCCGCCCGCGCCTCCATCGCCACCGCCGCCGGCCTGGCAACCCTCAAGCTCGTTACCGGTATCCTCACCGGCTCCATGGCCGTTCTCGCCTCGGCCGTCGACAGCCTCCTCGACATCCTCATGTCCGGGGTCAACTATCTCGCCATCCGCCAGGCCGACCAGCCGGCGGACCAGACCCACCCCTTCGGCCACGGCAAGTACGAAACCCTCGCCACCATCATCCAGGCCCTGGTCATCACCCTCTCCGGCGCCTGGATCCTCTTCGAGTCGGTGCGCCGTCTTCTCGCCGGGCCCGAGCTCACCGCCCTCGCCGGCGGCATCCTGGCGCTGCTGGCGAGCACCGCCGCCTCCTTCGCCATCACCCGCTACCTGCGGCGAATCGCCCGGCAAACCGACTCCTCGGCGCTGGCGGCCGATTCCCTGCACTTCGCCATGGATGTCTACACCAACCTGGCCCTGCTCGCGGGCCTCGTCATCATCCAGTTCGTCGACATCCCCTGGCTCGACCCGGTCCTCTCCCTGCTTGTCGGCCTCTACATTATCAGCGAGGCGGTCAAGCTGCTGCGCCACGGGCTGCGCGATGTGCTTGACGAGGAACTGCCCTCGGAGATCCGCGACAAGATCGCCGCTCTGATCGAGAACTATCCGGGCGAGCGCATCGACTACCACAACCTGCGCACCCGTCGGGCCGGTTCGCAGAAGATCATGGACTTTCACCTCAACGTCTGTAAACACCTGACCGTGAAAGAAGCCCACGACATCGCCGACCTTCTGGAAAAACGCATCGAAGCCGAAATCCTCGGCGCCGACGTCACCATCCACATCGAACCCTGCCAACGCCCCGACTGCCCCGGCCGCGCCGCCTGCCAAAAAGAACGGGGCGCCTGAAGCGCCCC
>CALJLX010000439.1 GCA_937982495.1 uncultured Desulfuromonas sp. | reverse complement strand
CAAATGTACGATTACGTCACCCCCTATGTGGCCGATCTGGCCAACGTCATCGACATGGAGGCCATCGCCCAGGCCGGGCTGCGCATCGGCGCCGACGCCCTGGGCGGCTCGGGGCTCGGTTTCTGGCGGCCCATCGCCGAGAAATACGGGCTGAACATCGAGCTCATCAACGGCCATCCCGACCCGACCTTCAGCTTCATGAGCGTCGATAAGGACGGCAAGATCCGCATGGACTGCTCCTCCGCCAGCGCCATGGCCGGGCTGATCGGGCTCAAGGACAAGTACGACATCGCCTTCGGCAACGATCCCGATTTCGACCGCCACGGCATCGTCACTCCCACGGCGGGACTGATGAACCCCAACCACTACCTGGCGGTGGCGATCAACTATCTTTTCGCCAACCGCGCCGGCTGGCGAAAAGACGCGGCGGTGGGCAAGACGTTGGTCTCCTCGTCGATGATCGACCGGGTGGCGGCATCCCTGGGGCGCCCCCTGGCCGAAGTGCCGGTCGGCTTCAAGTGGTTTGTCGCCGGCCTGGTCGACGGCTCCTACGGCTTCGGCGGCGAGGAGAGCGCCGGAGCTTCCTTCCTGCGCCGGGACGGCACGGTCTGGACCACGGACAAGGACGGCTTCATCCTCGCCCTCTTGGCCGTCGAGATCACCGCCGTCACCGGTCGCGATCCGGCCCGGCACTATCAGGAGCTGACCGCCCGCTTCGGCGCGCCGGTCTACGACCGCATCGACGCCGTCGCCACTTCCGCGCAAAAAGCGGTGCTGGAAAAACTCTCACCCGGGATGATCAGCGCCGCGACCCTGGCCGGCGAGCCGATCACCGCCAAACTCACCCGGGCGCCGGCCAACGGCGCCGAGATCGGCGGGCTCAAGGTCGTCACCGAAAACGGCTGGTTCGCCGCCCGCCCCTCGGGAACCGAGGAAATCTACAAGATCTACGCCGAATCCTTCAAAGGGGCCGAACACCTCAAACAGATCCAGCAGGAAGCCCAGTCCATTGTCGGCGCCGCCTTCGCCGCCGCCGGCGTCTGAACAGTCGACCCCGAGAAAGACCTGCGCCCCCGGGTTAACTATCCGGGGGCGCAGGTCTTTTTATCCTCATGAAATTCATTGACAGGGCTTGCGGCAAAGGCGCATAATCCAAATTCATATATTTGGTTATTGATGCTTCCACAAAAAGCATCTCGCTGGATGGCTAAGCAAAAAGCGCCAAATGCAAGACGCAGCAGTTGGCAAGTTTTTGCGACGCCATTCATTATTTCCGAAGGGACGCCTGTGCGAGCAGGGGGGAGGTTGCCGATGGAACCAGCCGTGGAATTCGACAAAACGTTAAGCTTCGACCGCGAGGCGGAAATCCTCAAGGTCCTGGGCCATCCGGTGCGCCTGAAAATCGTCGCCGGACTGATGTCCCAGTCATGCAATGTGAAAAAGATCTGGGAATGTCTCGAACTGCCCCAGGCCACCGTCTCCCAGCATCTCGCCCTGCTGAAAAACAAGGGGATCATTGAGGGGCGCCGGGAAGGGGTGGAAGTCTACTACCAGGTGGTCTGCGAAGAAGCCCGCAAGATCGTCGGCGCACTTTTCGAGTGCATGACCTGCCGCTGACGATTCCTGCAGGCCGAACCCCCGGTAAACCCTTCGGAATCCCCAAAATAACCACGGGCGCCTCGCTTTCGCGACGGCGCCCGTTGCCGTTTCTTCCCCCTCAGGGGCGGCGAGCCGCGCCGTAGAGCACTTCGTAGGTCGCCGGTATCATCCCCTCCCGGCCATGTTCCCGCCGATAGAGTTCCATCATCCGTTCCATGACCCGGCGCGAGGCGAGACCGGCCGGACCCGAGCGGCTGGCGTTCTGGGCGCCGATCTTTTTCAGGGCGCGCAACAGCTCGGGAACGTCGGGATGGTGCTCCCGCTCATCGACGCTCTCCACCGCGATCTCGACAAAACCGGCCGACCGCAACGCCTCCGCGACCTCCTCCCGGGAGGGGAACTCCTGGGTGTGGGAAGGGCGGCCGCCGTCGATTTCCGCCTGCGCCTGGCGATGGGAGGAGCGCAGTTCGCACAGGGTGCGGGCGCCGAAGAGGGCGAAGACAAAACGGCCGCCGGGCTTGAGCACCCGCGCGCTTTCGCTGAAGGCGGCGGGCAGATCGACAATCCACTGATACATGGAAGCCGAGAGCATCAAGCCGAAAGCCCCGGCGACAAAGGGCAGGCAGGCGGCGTCGGCATCCAGGGCCGAGGCGCCCGGCAGCCGTGCCGCCGCCTGGCGGGTCATGCCGTGAGCCAGATCGGTGACGACCAGGGGGAGATGGGGATAGCCTTCGGCGACGCACCGGGCGAGAGCGCCGGTCCCGGCACCGACTTCGAGAATCGGGCCGGAGAAGGAGCCGACGGCGGCCAGCCGTTCCAGCAGCCCCGCCACCACCCGTTTCTGCACCTGGGCGTAACGTTCGTACTCTTCGGCATGGCCGGAGAAGTGGCGACGCACCCGGCGCTGATCGACAGGGGGACGCTTCATGCAAGAAAGGTTCGCCATTGGGCAAAGACCTCGTCGGATCGGCTGAGAAAGGGAGCGTGGGCGATCCCCGGCAAGCGTTCCAGACGCGCCCCGGGGATCGCTTCGGCGAGGGCGCGGGCGGCGCCGGGCAAGGCGATGGCATCCAGTTCGCCGTGCTGCACCAGGGTCGGACAGTCGACGGCGGCGAGGCACCGCCGCTGGTCCTCCCGGCGCAGGGCGGCGAGGGTCGCCAGGGCGGCGGCGGGCGCCGGCGGAGATCGGAAGAGCACACGTCTGAACTCCAGTCACGAATCACCA
>CALJLX010000438.1 GCA_937982495.1 uncultured Desulfuromonas sp. | reverse complement strand
AGGAAGAACGCCAATGAATGAGTCATACTGCAAAACGGTTGAAAGTTGCCTTGATCGGTTGAGTCTGGTGCTTGATACTCTAACGGCAGTAACAGAAATCGAAGGACGAGCACTAAGCGGGGCGGCCCTGGTGCTGCTGGACGTTACGATTGAACTAGAAACAGTTCTGAAAGGCTTCGACAATGGCAAGACCAAAGAAAAAGCCCATTCCTGACGGATGCCTGTATCAGCCGGAAAAGATCGACTTATCAAGGGCGCTGAAACTTTACGTCGGGGGGGCGACCCAGGCCGAGATAGCCAGAATCTTTGGAGTGACCCGACAAGCCGTCTGCTTGGCTCTCAAGCCCTTTAAAATCCATGACCCGGCGATAGTAAGGGCTTACGAAGCAAACAGGGGTGAAATCTTGGCGGCGAAGGAATTGGAAGCCTTAAACGCTCTTACCCCGGACAAGTTAGAAAAGGCGTCTGCGCGTGACGTTGCCACCGTCTTTGGCATACTGACCGACAAACAGCGATTAGCGGCAGGAAAATCAACCGCAAATATCAATGTGTTTTCCCGTATGATTGTGGAAACGGAAGATCGTCTTTTTAGCGACGAATAGGCCGGGAAAAATCCGCCAGTGATTCGCCTAAGCCTTCCTTGAAAAAGGGGGGCTTTTTTTGTTGGCTGCGTGTCGCAATGGGGGGGCGAAGAAGGGCAAGAAAATCAAATCTTGTCACCTATCTTGTCACCCAGCGGGCAAGGCAAAAAATAAGGGCCTACGGAATGAACCGTAAGCCCTTGATTTTGTTTGGCTCCCCAACCCGGACTCGAACCAGGGACAGGGTGGTTAACAGCCACCTGCTCTACCGACTGAGCTATTGGGGAATGTCGTTACAGGGCCGGAATATACGAGATTGCCCCTGGGGTGTCAAGGGCTTTTTCATCACCGGCCTTTTTTAGCGGGAACCTTTTTTCAGATCGACCAGAATCAGTTTGGCGACCGCCTTGAGGGTTTCGAAGACGCCCTCGCCGGTCATGGCGCAGGCGGTGAAATCGAGTACGCCCGCGGGGTTGATCAGCCGTCGCAACTCTTCGATCGGCGTAATGTTGGGCAGATCGATCTTGTTGTACTGAACGACGAAGGGCAGGTTTTCGAGTTTGTAGCCCTGCTCCTCGAGATTGTCCTTGAGGTTCTCCAGGCTTTCGATGTTGGCGTCGAGCCGTTCGTCCTGGGCGTCGGCGACGAAGACCACGCCGTCGACCCCTTTGAGAATGAGTTTGCGCGAGGCGTCGTAGAAGACCTGTCCCGGCACCGTATAGAGATGGAAGCGAGTTTTGAATCCGCGAATCTCCCCAAGGGCCAGGGGCAGAAAGTCGAAGAAGAGGGTCCGCTCGGTTTCCGTGGCCAGGGAGATCATCTTGCCCTTGGCCTCGGGAGCGGTTTTCTGATAGATGTATTGCAGATTGGTGGTCTTGCCGCAAAGCCCGGGGCCGTAATAGACGATTTTGCAGTTGATCTCCCGGGAGGCGTAGTTGATGAATGACATGGCGGCTTATCCCGTTACCTGAAAAGATTGTCGATGTCGTCGTCGGTAATTTCCGCGAAGGGGCTCATCTTGTTGGTCTTCTCGGTTTCGGCGGTCTTTTTCGCGAGCTCGTCAAAGATCCGACCCAGCTCTTCGCTGGCTTTTTTGACGCGTAGGCGCACCAGGCCGAGGGAGCTGCGCTGGTCGAAGATGACGACCAGGATCACCCGTCCGGCGACGATGGAGATATGAAGATTGTCCTTTTCGCCCTCGTGAAAGAGGATGGAGAACTCTTTTTCGCCGATCAGTTTCGCCAAACCACCGGTCGCGGCGATATTGCCGGCGGTGAGCGAGGCCAGGCTGGTGGTGTCCATGTGTTCGGTTTCACCAACGGCGGAGATCAACTGGCCGTTTTTGTCGACCAGAAAAATCACCTTGGAGTTGGACTCGCGCAGGAGACGTTCTATGACGACATTGATTTTCTTGAATTCTTCGTCATACATGACAAAGGAAGGTTGAGAACCGAACATATCCGCATGCTCCTTGCTGAGAGTTTTCCGCCGGCATTTTTATAGCATCTATTGTGCCAAACAATCAAGGCGGTCGCCTTCCCGCCGCGTTTCCCCCTCCCCTGCCCCCGTGTCTTTTGTCCGGTTTTCTCTGTAGTCCGCCAGCTCGGCGAGAAACATCTTGCCGTAGCGGTCGGCTTTATGGGCGCCGATGCCGCCAATGCGGAGCAATCCGGCGTGGTCGCACGGCTGGACTCTGACCAGTTCGACCAGGGTGGCATCGGTGAAGACGACGAAAGGCGGCACCCCGGCGGCTTCGGCGATGGTCTTGCGCAACGTCCGCAGTCGTTGAAAAAGAGCCTGATCGCAGGAGAGATCCTTCTTTCCCTTGGTTTCCGCGGACTCTTTTTTGACTGACGCCGTCCGCGGCTTCGCCAGAGGCAACACCTCTTCTCCCCGCAGCAGCGGGCGGGCTCGTTCCGTTAGCTTGAGTACGGAATAGTCCGCGACATCCTGGCGCAGATACCCGAGATGGACCAACTGACGCAATAGCGAGCTCCACTCGCCCTGGCTGAGATGGGCGCCGATGCCGTAGGTGGAAAGCTGGTCATGGCGAAGATCGAGCAGCCGCTGCCCCCGCCCACCGCGCAAAACCTCGATGACATGACCGGCACCGAAGCGCTGCCCGACCCGATAAACGCAGGAGAGGGCCTTGCGCGCATCCTCGGTGGCGTCATAGGTTTGCGGCGGGTTCCGGCAGATGTCGCAGTTGCCGCAATCCTCAAGCCGCTCCTCGCCGAAGTAGCCGAGCAGCACACGCCGGCGGCAGATCTGGCTTTCGGCGAAGGCGGCCATGGCATTGAGTTTGTGCAGCTCGATCCGCACCTGTTCGGAATTGCTCCCTTTTTCGATGAGCCCTCGGGACAGGGCGATGTCACCGCTACCGAATAGGAGCAGGGCCTCGGCGGGCAGGCCGTCCCTCCCGGCGCGACCGGTTTCCTGATAATAGCTTTCCAGGTTCTTGGGCAGGTCGTAATGAACGACGAAGCGAACGTTGGACTTGTCGATCCCCATGCCAAAGGCGACGGTCGCCACCACAATCTGGATTTCGTCGCGGGAAAAGGCGTCCTGCACCCGGCGCCGTTCTTCGTCGGGCAGCCCCGCATGATAGGCCGCCGCCGGGAATCCTTCCCGTTGCAGGCTTTCGGCGATGCGCTCGACCCGCTTTCGCGACAGGGCATAGACAATCCCCGCCTCCCCCTCGTGTTCGCGGAGGAATTCCCGCAGCAGTCCCTGGGGACGGTGTTTTTCCACGACCTGATAACGGATATTCGGCCGGTCGAAGCCGGCGACATGACAGGCCTCGGGGCTCAGGCGCAAGCGGGTGAGGATGTCTTTACGGGTCTGTGGATCGGCGGTCGCGGTCAGCGCGATCAGCGGAATGGCGGGAAAATCATCCCGCAGCGCGCCGAGCGTCAGGTATTCCGGACGAAAATCGTGTCCCCACTGGGAGACGCAATGGGCTTCATCGATGGCGAAGAGAGCGATTTCAAGATGCCGCAAGCGCTCCAGAAACTCATCGTTCATGAGTCGTTCCGGGGCGACATAGAGCAGATCCAACTCGCCCCGCTGAAGAGCCTGTAAAACCTCGCGACTGGTCTTCCCATCGAGGGAGGAATTGTAGTAGGCCGCCCGCACGCCGTTAAAGCGCAGGGCATCGACCTGGTCCTTCATCAGTGCGATCAGGGGGGAGACGACAATGGCCACACCCGGCCGATGCAACGCCGGAATCTGATAGCACAGGGACTTACCCCCGCCGGTGGGCATGAGCACAAAGGCATCCCGTCCCGCGATCAGATCCTGAATGATCTGTTCCTGATGGGGACGAAAATGTTCGAAGCCAAAAACCCGGCGCAGGGTTTCCCGGGGCTCCGCCATCATACCTCGGCGGCCGGGATAATCCGCGCCAGTTTCATATCGACCAGGCGGATATGCTGGACCAGCCAGGAGAACAAGGCCTCGTTGGTTTCGACCAGCAAGTCGAAGGAGGCGCCAGACTCCTTGAATTGGCTCTGCCATTGCCGCAAGCGCTTGATAAATTCCTGATGTTGGTGCTGATGGTTGGCCATATCCGGATAAATAGCCTCCGCCATCAGGGCCTCTTCAGCGGAAAAATGATAGAGCACATACTCATCGAGAAAATGGTACAACCGACCGACTTCTTCCCGTCCCTTTCTGGCTCGGCAAGCGCTGATCAAGGCATTGAAGCGCTCGAACAGTTCTCGATGGTGGGAATCGATCAGCGGATGTCCGACCGCGTACGCTTCCGTCCATTCCATGTAAAACTCCCTTTACTTTAATGGGTTTCCGAAAACCCGTATTCGCCCCAGCGACAGTCGACCAGTTCCTTGATTTTCGCATCGGCAACCAAGGGTTTGCGCGCCTGGCGCACGGTCACATCCATGACGATGCGCGAGCCATGGATCCGGACATCCCTATCCGGGCTGACGGAATTGAGGGCATGCCAATAGGCGGAAGCAGGATTTTGCACATCGACCTCGGAATTGAAAACGACCAGGAGGCGCGAATTCTTGAAGAGCCAATGGCTTTGCAGTCGCTCCAAAACCAGACGGCCCTGACCGTCGGCTTCCGGCTTCAGAGAGAGCAGAGCGGCTCCGTGATAGATTCCTTCCACCGGAAAGTTGATGTCTTGGACTTCCGGACAATCCAGTTGTAGCAAGGGGAGAAAAATGCGCTCGCCGGCCTTGGCGAGATAGGCCGTTTCCATGGGCGGAGGGCCTACCACCGTACAGGGATAGAGCGGTTGCCGTCTCATGGTCAGGGTGGTCAGACAAAATATCGGTGCCGGAGCGGCGGGGACGTAGTACCCGGTGTGATTGGCGAATGGTCCCTCCATGGCGGCTTCCGAGGGATGAACGTAGCCCTCCAAAACGATCTCCGCCGATGCGGGGATTTGAAGATCGCAACTGAGGCAGCGCGCCAGGGAAATGGGATGCTGTCGTAAATAGCCCGCGAAGGCGACCTCATCGAGTCCGCCGGGAAGGGGAACGCCGGCGGCATAGATCAACGCCAGATCGCCGCCAAGCGCTATGGCCATCGGCATCGCTCGCCCCCGGGCCTGCCAAGCGCGAAAGTGGCGGGCGCCGTCACTCTGTTCCGACCAGTGGATCGCTGCACGGCGGTCGTCGAGAAGTTGCACTCGATACATCCCGCAGTTGCCCCGCCCCGTTCCCGCTTCGCGAGTGAAGACCAGCGGCAGGGTCAGGTAACGTCCGCCATCGCCCGGCCAGGACCGGAGTGCCGGAATCTGGGCAAAAGAGGCGTCGTCGCGATTGATGATCTCCTGACATTTCCCTTGCTTGATGAGCCTGGGGAGTCCCGTCGGCAGTTCGATGAGCCGAGCAAGTCGGGCCTCTGCACCGCCCTCTTCGATCTTTTCCAAGTCCCGGGCGATTCGCTGGGCCAGCAGGTCGAGACTATCGGTCCACAACGCCCAGCCCATACGTTTGACGGAACCAAAGAGATTGGTCAGTACCGGAACCTCATAACCTTTCACCTTTTCGAAGAAGAGTGCCGGCCCCCCGTCGGGAAGTTTACAACATCGTTTCGTGATCTCCGCGATCTCCAGATCGGCGTCGACGGGAACGGTGATCCGGCGCAACTCGCCGCACTCCTCCAGTAAATCAACGAAGCCCCGAATGTCCTGCATCGACATGGTTAACACTCCTGATCAAGTCCGGTCCGGCCACAACCACATCATCTTAACCTTTTTCAGCCGACATGAAGAAAAAAAAAGCCCCCGGCGCACCGGGGGCTTTGAACCGCTTCCTATCGGGAACCATTAGAAAATAGCGGATTTGGCCATTTCCATAATGCCCTCGGGCAGAATGCCGAGGTAAAGAACACCGATAATCGCCAGAACGATGGAGACAACAGCTCCGACATTCATGGTCACCCAGCCGAAATCCTCGCCAGATTCCTTGAAGTACATGTAGACCATGACCCGCAGGTAGTAGTAGAGGGAGACGGCCGAGTTGAGCATGGCGATAACCGCCAGCCAGATATAACCGGCCTTGATGGCGCCGGAGAAGATATAGAATTTACCGACAAAACCGGCCATCGGCGGAACGCCCATAAGGGAGAAGAGAAAGATGGTCATCGCGACGGCCAAAAGGGGCTTCTTGTACCCAAAACCCGCAAAACCTTCAAGCGTAAGATTTTCCTCGCCCTTCTTGCCGGCCAGAACCAGGACGGCGAAGGCGCCGAGATTCATGAAGGTGTAGGCGAGCATATAGAAGAGAATACCCGACATGCCGATTTCATTGGCGGCGACAATACCCACCAAGGCATAGCCGGCATGTGCGATCGAAGAGTAAGCCAGCATCCTCTTGAGATTGGTCTGATAGATCGCGATCACGTTACCAATGGTCATGGTCAGAACCGCGAGAATCCAGAGCAGCGAGGTCCACTCATCCTGAAGACCGCCTAGACCCAGGGTCAGAATCCGCATAAACGCGGCAAAGGCAGCAGCTTTCGGTCCGGCACTCATAAAAGCAGTGATCGGAGTCGGAGCGCCTTGGTAGACATCGGGAGTCCACATATGGAAAGGAGCGACGGCAATCTTGAACAGAAAGCCCGTGCTGAGCAGCAGCATACCGGCCACGGTCAACGGGTTGGAGAGTTCGGCGGGATTGGCGCTGAGATAGATACCGATATCCGCTACGTTAGTCGTTCCGGTAACACCATAGATCAGAGCAATACCGTAAAGCAGGAAACCGGTCGAAAAGGCCCCAAGGAGGAAATATTTGAGACCGGCCTCGTTGGAGTCCACGCGATTGCGAAGGAAACCAGCAAGCACATAGAGGGAAACGGAAAGAACTTCCAGACCCAGGAAGATGGTCATCATGTCGGTACCCGAGGCCATCCACATTGCCCCGGCGGTGGTGAAAAGGATCAGCGGATAATATTCACCGACATTGAACTCTTCACGCTTGAGAAAGCCATCGGACATCAGGATAGAGAGTCCGGCGGCGATCAGGAAAGTAAAGTTGAAGAAAGTGGCGAAATTGTCCAAGGCCACATGGCCGGCAAAGCCGAACCTGGGATCATTCCAGGCCCCGAGGCAGAAAAAGCCGGTAATGACCAACGCACCCACGCTCAGCCAAGAGACGAGCGAGGATTTCCCACGCGGCAAAAAGACATTGACCAGCAGAAGCACCATTGCACAACAGCTCAGTACCAGCGATGGCATAATGGCCGCAAAGTTGACATTCTGCATGGCGGTTTGCACCAGATTTTCCATGGACATGCTCCTCCGGAAGCGGTTTGAACTTTATTCGAAAACCTTGATTATTTCAGTTCCAGATGGCCGTGATTGACGGTCTCGACCATGGCCACCTGCTGCTTTCCTTTGACCTGCTGAATAAGCTGATCCACAGCCGGATTCATCTTGTCAAAGAAGGTGTTCGGATAAACCCCGATCCAGAAGACGAAGAGCAAAAGCGGCAGCATCAAGGCGACTTCACGAGCGGAGAGATCTTTGAGTTTCTGGTTGGCGGGATTATTCAATTCACCAAACATGACCCGTTGGAACATCCAGAGCATATAGACAGCGGCCAGAATGACCCCGGTAGTCGCGAACACGCCGAACCAGCGCAACTCGCTTTCGTAAGCGCCCATCAGAATAAGAAACTCGCCCACAAAGCCGTTGGTGCCCGGCAAACCGACCGAAGAGAAAGTAATGATCATGAAGATCGTGGCGAATACCGGCATCTGCTTGGCCAAACCACCGAACTCGTTAATGGCGCGGGTATGGCGACGCTCGTAAATAAAACCGACGATAAGGAAGAGCGCACCCGTCGAAACCCCGTGGTTGACCATTTGAATAATGCCGCCCGACCAACCCTGGCTGTTCATGGCGAAAACACCGAGCATGACGAAACCCAGGTGGGAAACCGAAGAGTACGCCACCAGTTTTTTTACATCGTCCTGCATCATCGCCACCAGAGCACCATAGATGATGCCGATGACCGCGAGCAACGAAAGAAAGGGAATGAATTGCTGGGTCGCTTCGGGAAAGAGCGGAATGGCGAAACGAATGTAGCCGTAAGTACCCATTTTCAGGAGAATCGCGGCCAGGATGACCGAACCGGCGGTGGGCGCTTCAGTATGAGCATCCGGCAACCAAGTATGTACGGGGAACATCGGCACCTTGATGGCGAAGCTGAAAGCAAAAGCCAGGAACAACCAAGTTTGGGCTTCGGGCGTGATACTCAGCTTATAGAAATCCAGGATACTGAAACCTGCTACTTCAACACCGGATTGAATGGCGTGATAGTAGACATAGATGATGGCCACCAGCATCAGCAGAGAACCGACGGCAGTAAAGATAAAAAACTTGACCGCTGCATAGATACGGTTCTTACCGCCCCAGATACCGATCATAAAATACATGGGAATCAGCATCAGTTCCCAGAAGATGTAGAACAGGAACAAGTCGAGAGAGATAAAAGCACCAAGCATGGCGGTTTCGAGAAGCAGGCTCAAAGCCATGAACCCTTTGACGTTTTTATCAACCGCGTGCCAAGTGGAGAGAACAGCGATCGGCATGATGAACGTCGTAAGAAGGACGAGCCAAAGGCTGATACCGTCAACTCCAACGTTGTAGTTCATCTGGAAGTAATCACCGATGCTGATCCACTGGGCAAATTCGGTATAATGCATCGCCCCGGAGGTCTTGAAAACATCGTCAAAAGCCAAGGGGAGGCTGATGAAGAAAGTGATGATGGTAACAAGCAGGGTGAAGCCCTTGAGCAGATTTCCATTATCCTTGGGAAGCGCCAGGACCACCAGCATGCCCAAGATTGGAAAGAATGTCATCAGGCTAAGAAGATGTTCAGTCATGAGATTTCGCTCCTTGTTTCAACAATCGCAGAATGGCCAGCGTTCTTACCTGAAGACGTAGAATGCGAGAATGGCAACCACGCCCAACGCCATAGTCATGGCATAGTTATGGGCAAAGCCAGTCTGGGTGTAACGTAACGCATTGGAAAAAACATTGATCAATTTGCCGATGCCGTTGACAACACCATCCACCACCCGGACATCGAATCCTTTCCAGCAGAAAGTACCGATTTTTTTCGTGGGGTTGACAACAAGTGCATCGTAAAGTTCATCTACATACCATTTGTTGAAAACCGCCCGCCAAAGACCGGTGAAGGAGGCAACGAACTTGCCCGGGAGAGCGGGATTTTTAATGTACATGATGTAAGCCAGGAAAATACCGCAAAGAGCGATACCAACGGAGACTCCCATCAGGCCGAACTCGGCAGCGGCGGTCCCATGCGCGGAAATATGGTAAAGTTCCTGTGTCGGCGCGAAGACCGGAGCAAGGAAATCCCCGAAGTAGTTGGGGATATGGCCGACAAGGTTACCGATAACATGAGGAATGCCGATATAGCCACCAACCACGGCCAACAATCCCAAAACCATCAGCGGAATGGTGATAACCAAGGGCGACTCATGGACATGATCCTTGGCTTTGGCATGGGTACGCTGCTCGCCGAAGAAAGTCATGAACACCAGACGGAACATGTAGAAGGCGGTCATACCGGCGGCGCAGGCACCAAGAACCCAGAGAGCCACATGGCCACGGGTCGATGCGAAAGACCACCAGAGAATCTCGTCCTTGGAGAAGAATCCAGAAAAACCGGGGATACCGGCAATCGCAATGGTCGATACCAGGAAGGTAAGGAAAGTAATGGGCATTTTCTTGCGCAGCCCACCCATGTTTCGCATATCCTGGGGATCGTCATGCAGATGCGCATGATGATAGGCATGATGCATGGCATGAATGACCGAACCGGAGCCAAGGAACAAACAGGCCTTGAAGAAGGCATGAGTCATCAGGTGGAAAATACCGGCGGTGAAGGCGCCGACACCCATGGCCAGAAACATATAACCCAGCTGCGATACCGTCGAATAGGCCAGTACACGCTTGATATCGTTCTGAGCAAGGCCAATGCTGGCCGAGAAAAGAGCCGTGACGCCACCGACGACGGCAATGACCATCATGGTGTCGGGAGACAAGGCAAAGAGAGGGTTCATCCGGCCGATCATGTAAACGCCGGCGGTAACCATGGTTGCCGCATGGATCAGAGCGGAAACCGGGGTCGGACCTTCCATGGCATCCGGCAACCAGGTATAGAGAGGAATCTGAGCGGATTTCCCGGTTGCTCCGAGGAAGAAGCAAAGTGTAACCAGGGTAACAACCGTGCTGCCCATTCCAAGAAGATGAGCGTTCTTACCGATTTCCAGGAAATTGACGGTCCAGACGCCATGGCTGCCCAGCGTCCAGTAAAGGACAAAGAGGCCGATCAGGAAACCGAAGTCGCCGACCCGGTTAACCACGAATGCTTTTTTAGCCGCATCGCTGGCGCTCTTCTTGTGGAAGTAGTAACCAATAAGCAGGTACGAGCAGAGACCCACACCTTCCCAACCGACAAACATAACCAGGGCGTTACTTCCCGTAACCAGCATCAACATCGAGAAGGCGAAGAGGTTCAGATAGGCAAAATAACGGTAAAAGCCTTCTTCACCATGCATATAGCCTATTGAATACAGGTGAATCAGCGAACCGACACCAGTAACGACGAGCAGCATAACTGCGGTCAGGGGGTCGAACATGAAACCCCAATCCACCTGCAACTGGCCAACGGTCATCCACGAAGCGACGACGACTTCATGCGTCTTGACCGTGTCCCCAAGTAGCTGAAAGAAATACTTGCAGGAGAGAACGAAGGAGGAGACCATGGCCAGAGTACCAATGCCGCCAATGATCTTCTCGTTCTTGATCTTCTTGCCTAAAAGGCCGTTGATCAAGCACCCCAACAGTGGGAAAAATGGGATCAGCCATAGTTTGTCGTACATCTAAGTCTCCTCTAAGCAGATTTAGCCTCTACACGGAAGCTACGGAAATTTACCATTTCAGCAGATTGAAGTCTTCCACGTCGATCGACTCCTTATGCTTAAAGAAGGCGATCATGAGAGCCAGACCGACTGCTGCCTCGGCGGCGGCCACGGTCATAACGAAGAAGACGAAAACCTGCCCATCCATGTTGCCAAGAAAATGGGAGAGGGCAATGAACGACAGGTTGACGCCATTGAGCATCAGTTCGATACACATAAAGACGACGATGGCATTTCTCCGGGTGAGAACCCCAATGGTTCCCAGCGAAAAGAGAATGGCGCTGACAACAAGATAATGGTGCACAGTTACGGTAAACATGACTTATCTCCTGTCCAAAGTATGACTAAACTTCTCTTTTGGTCAGCACCACAGCGCCAACGATCGCCACCAGAAGAAGAATTGAAGCAATTTCAAAGGGCAGCAAAAAGTTGGTGAACATCGCCTGGCCAATCAGCTCCGTATGACCAACTTGGGCAACCACCTCCTTGGTGATCTCCCCTTGAACCGTCGTGGTCTCGCCACCCTTGAGGAAAGTCATCGCCAGCAGCATCATCAAAGCACCAACCACGGAGCCCCAGGCGATACAGTGGGAAGTTCGCGCCTGCACGGCCGTACCGAGGTTGAGCAACATGATTACGAAGATGATCAGTACGATGATCGCCCCTGCATATACCATAATCTGGATGGCGGCCATGAAAGGCGCATGCAGCATAACATAGAAGATAGCCAGACAGAAAAAAGTCATCACCAGCGAAATTGCACTGTTGATTGGACTCTTGCATGTGATGACCAAGATTCCGGATAAGACCGCGACCAAGGCGACCAGATAGAAAAATAGAAGTTCCATGGTTTCAACGCTCCTATTCGGTTACTTGAGAAGTCTCTCTTTGGTGAAGGCAAAGTCTTCACGCTTATAATCGGCCAGTTCGTACGCACCTGTCATCTCGATTGCTTCTACCGGACAAGCCTCAACACAGTAGCCGCAAAAGATACAACGGAGGAGATCGATCTGGTACACCTTGGGATACTTCTCACCTTTCTCATTCTCTGCCGCCTCGACAGTGATGCATTTCGCGGGGCACACCGTCGGACAAAGATAACAGGCGACACATTTCTCCCGATCCTGAGTAGGTACCAGCCGATGAAGGCCCCGGAACCGATCGGATACCTTAAGCCTGACCGTAGGATATTGCACCGTTGTAATCTTGCTTGGCGCCAGATGCTTGGCAGTGATGATCAGACCTTGAATTAATGCTTTAAACATGGGTCCATCCTCTTGTTATGGTGATGTGATTACTGTAACAGAACAACGACCAGGCCGGTCACCACGATATTGGCCAACGCCAAAGGCAGGAACACTTTCCATCCCATGAACATCAGCTGATCGTATCTCACGCGAGGGTAGGTAGCGCGAATCCACATGAAGAACATCACAAAACCCACAATTTTGATCAGGATGTTGATAAAACCGGGGAAAGGACCGGACCAACCACCAAGGAACAGAGTGGCGATAAGGGCCGAAACCACGATCATGTTGGCATATTCCGCCATGAAGAAGAGAGCATACTTCATGGAAGAGTATTCTGTGCAGAAGCCGGAAACCAACTCGCTCTCGGCCTCGGGCAGGTCGAAAGGAGTACGGTTAATCTCGGCAAGGCTGGTCACCACGAAGAGGACAAAAGCCAGGGGTTGAGTAAAAACATACCAGTTAGGCAGGAAACTGAACACGCCCCAGAGAGGCTCCATCTGCAGTTCGACGATCTTGCGCAGGCTGAGGGTCTCGGAAAGCATGAAAATGGAGATAATGGAGAGGGCGGCAGCTAACTCATAAGAGATCATTTGCGCCGAGGAACGGATGCCGCCCAGCAAGGAATATTTACAGTTGGAGGCCCACCCCGCCAGAACGATTCCGTAGATACCCAAGCCGGCCATCGCCAGGACATAGAGGATACCTACATTCAGATCGGTGATCTGCTGGGGAATAATAAAGTTGTTGATCACCAGATCTGGCCCGAAAGGAACGACGGCCATGGTGATGAAGGCCGGGATACAGATCATCATCGGCGCCAGAATGAAAGGAACCTTACTGGCCTGCGCCGGAATAATGTCTTCCTTGAAGAAAAGCTTCAAGCCATCGGCGATAGGTTGAAGCAACCCATGCCAACCGGTCCGCATCGGACCCAGTCGGGTCTGCATGTGACCAATTAGCTTACGCTCCAACCATGTCGCATAAGCGACCATGAGAATGACGACCACAAAGACAACGAGAATCTTCAGAATCATCGTTCCGAGAAAAAGGGGCCAGTTGTTCGAGAGGCTCAACAGTTCAGGCGTCATGACAATCCTCTTCCTTGACTGATTTAGGACAACTTACGCGAAACAAGTAAACGGCTAAAAACCCGGCTTATGAGGTGTGGTCATTTCCCGCAGGTGAGATTGCAGATATTGAGCATCTCGATTTTGCGGATTAATCCGAAGTGCGCTTTCTAGTTCCCTACCAGCAGCATCCAGCAGATCCATTTGCATATAACATTCAGCAAGCCTGATGTAGGTATCGGCGTCTTTCGGGTTCAGTTTAAGGACTTCACTGTATGCAACCGTAGCGGCCGAGAAATCCCCCTGTTTTCTATAAGCCTCACCGAGCATAAAATGCCCCGGTGAAAATTTTTCCTTAGATGAAACGGAGCTTTCAAATTCAGAGATCGCTTCATCGATCTTCCCTTCCTTAAACAAAGCCATACCCAACTCAAAACTTGCTGCGGTATATGAAGGACTGATCTCCAGAACTTTCTTGAACCTTTGTATTGCCCCTTTGTTATCTCCGCGCTGCGATAGAACCACACCCAGGATATAGAGTGCACGGGTGTAGACAGGGTTGATCTCTATCGAAGCCTCCAACGCTTCTTGGGCCTTTTCAAGATCCGATACTCGTAAAAACGACAGACCCAGGCGATAATGTGTTTCAGCGCTTTTTGGGTTAATCTCGAGTGCCCGCCGATAACTATCGATGCTTGCTGCGAGATTTCCGAGTCCGTAAAGTGCCATCCCTAGCTTGAAATATACCCGGAATGGTTCATTGTCGTTTTTCAGGGCACGCTTGAATGAATCTACCGCCCTATCCAGTTCGCCTCGATCATAATGAGCCATACCTTTATAGTAATGAGCTCTGGCGAAACCTGGGTCTTCTTTTATAACTTCTTCCCAGAGGAGCAGAGCCTGGTCCAACATCCCTCGATGATAGTGTTCCAATGCCCGTTGATGGAGGAACCCGACATCTTTGATTAAGCTGGCGCCACACTGGTCACAGAATCGTGCTCTTTCGGAGACCAGTGATTGGCACTTGGGGCATTCCATGGATGCTCCTGGATACTAACTACTTGCTCAACTCGACGGGGATAACAGACTCACCCCGATAGATGCGATTGAGCCCGGCGCCGATGAAGTGATAAGGGACGAAAACTAATCCTTTAGACAAGCGGTTTGCGACTTTAGCTTTCAACTTCATCTCGCCGTTGGCGGCCTTAACGACAACCATATCTCCCTCGGCAATCTTGAGAGCTTTGGCATCTTCGCGACCAAGTTCAACATAGGGTTCGGGAACAACGGCCAGGGGGCCGGACGCATGGGTCGACAGGGTGCCGCTGTGATACAAAGTACTTCCCGTTACCATGCGGTATTTGCCTTTGACGGCTTTCGCACCTTCGACTGCAACTACATTTTTCTTGGCGACCGGGAGATTTTCTCCGCCCCACACCGCCCCCTGAGGACCGATGGCATTGAAATCGATGCCCTGGTAACCGGGTACGCTTGCGGCAACAGCGGCAAAGATCGCCGCCGGTCCGGTGTAAGAGACCTGCGCACCAAATTTAGCCAGCAGTTTCTCAAGAATAACGAGATCGGACTTGGCTTCGCCGGGGCTGCTGATCCCGGGGTGGAGACGCTGGATCCGACGTTCGGCGTTAGTGAACGTGCCTTCCTTCTCCGCGAAGCTGACCGCCGGGAAGACAACATCGGCCTTAGCCGCGGTCGGTGAAAGGAAGAGATCCTGAACCACAACAAAAGAGGCCTTATCCAGAGCCGACTCGATCTTGCTCCGATCAGGATAGGACGAAACCGGATCTTCGCCGAGAATATAGAGGGCAGAGAGCTTATCGGCCGCCGCGGCCTCAAGCATCGCCTGGGCTCCCATGGCGCCCTTAGCGGGCAGGATACCGAGATCGATGGCGCCTTGACTGTTGGCTTTTTCACCACAGAGGAACAAGCCCGATCCCTCGCGCCCGGCATTACCGGTAAGAATCGCCAGATTGGCCGCCGCCACTGCAAGTTCTTTGCTTTGGGCTGTGTAAGGTAGACCATAGGCGAGCAAAATCGCTGTCTTCTTAGCCGAAGCCAAGGCCCGAGCTGCCTCACGGATGGCTTCAGCCGGCACGCCGGTTTCGCCGGCGACCTTATCCGGGGTGTACTTGCTCAGGGCTTTTTTCAATTCATCCAACCCGGAGACGCCATCGGTGATCGCCAGTTTCTCGTCGATAAGGACGGAAGCCATGGCGTTCAACACATTCACTTCCATTCCCGGCTCGGACAGCAGGGTCTTGGATTCGGGAAGCTTGGAAAGCTTTCCGGTTTTGTCCGCGACCACGAAAAGCTTGGCATGATTGGCGCGAATGGCCTGATTGACGACCATCCCGACGACCGGGTGGGTTTCATAGAAATCGTTACGGATGGCCAGGATCGCTTCGCACTCTTCGATCTGCGGGAAGGTTCCGGTCGAAGCGGAAACACCCAGGGTTTCGACCAAACCTTCCGTCAGGCCTTTGTAGCATTCACCACCGGAATGATCGAGGTTGCCCGTACCCAAGGTCTTGGCCAGGTTTTTCAGCAGAAACAGCTCTTCGTTGGTAAGACGACCCCCGGTAAGGATACCGACGCCTTTTTCCTGCTGGGCCTTTTTCAGGCCTTCGACGGCGACGGACAAAGCCTCATCCCATTCGACCTCGACCAATTCTCCATTTTTGCGGACCAAAGGCTTCTTGAGACGGTCCTCACTATTGATATAGGAATAACCGAAACGGCCGCGGATGCAGAGATTACCGTCATTTACGCCGGTCTTGTCATTGAAGCGAATCGTTTCAACCTTGTTTTTCAACACCCCGAGCGTAACCGTGCAGCCATTCCCGCAGTAGCCGCAGACGCTATCGACTTCCTTGAGTTGCCAGGGGCGGGCTTTGAACTTGAATGGACGGGGCAGGATGGCGCCGACCGGGCACATTGAAACACACTGTCCACAGAACTCGCAGTTCAAACCCCGGTCGTAGGCCGTGGCAATCTTGGTTTCAAATCCGCGGTTGATAAAGGAATAAGAACCATAGCCGACAACCTCATCGCACACCCGTACGCATTTGCCGCACAGAACGCAACGATTCATATTGCGTTCGATCAGGGGATTGACCTCGTCCTTGGGCAGGTCGAACTTCTCGCCCTCGAAGCGGTTGCCATTCACTTCGTACTCATATGCCAAATCCTGCAAGTCGCATTCACCGCCTTTATCGCAGACCGGGCAATCAAGCACATGATTGACCAGCAGGAATTCAAGTACAGTTCTGCGCACCTTGCGGATTTCATCGGACATGGTGGTTACCACCATGCCTTCGGTAACAGGCGTGGTACAGGAGGGAATGAGCCGGCCTTTCATCTGCTCTACTTCAACCAGGCAAATGCGACAGGCGCCATAAGGAAAGAGTTTTTTGGCGTAGCAAAGTACCGGAATCTTGATGC
>CALJLX010000437.1 GCA_937982495.1 uncultured Desulfuromonas sp. | reverse complement strand
AGTACTTTCAGTCAGTTGCAAGTTTGAAAATGCCGACCGGACGAACCTGACCGGAATATGGGGGGAAAGCCAGCATGCCAAAAATTCTCCAGAAACTGATCGGCCTGACCTTGCTGTTCGCCACCGTCGGTGTCGCCTGCTGGCAGGCCCTGTTGGTCTTATGACCATGACAAAACAATCTCAACAGGCCCGACGCCAGGCACTTGAATCGCTCCTCCGGGGGGGGATGGATCTTGCTGCCCGCTGGCTGCCCAAGGGCGCAGCCGAGTTGGAAAAGCGGACGCGACAGACGGAAAAGCTGGTTGAGGACTTTCGGCAGCGGCGCCGGCAAGCCGCTGCCCTGGTCCCGCGCAAGGCCCGCTTGCTCTGGCTGTTGCCCCTGCCGCTGATTCCCGCCACGGTGATTGCCTTGAGTAGCGGTCAATTATCGGCTTTTCTGGCCAACGCCGGCGCCTACAGCTTGTTTCTGGTCGGCGCCATGCTGGCCCGCCGGGGTTTTCAGCAAGAAGTGCTCCAGCAGCGGCTACGCTTCCAGGCCGCGGGCCGTTGGCCATTTAAAACCTTGGGCGCAGTGACTGTCGCGCTGGCGACGGCCTTGACCGCCTGGGCGGGTGCCGGGCATGCTCAGCCGACAGCTTTGGCCTTTGGTGCCGGTGCCTTTGTCGCTTTTGTCCTGCTCTATGGTCTCGATCCGCGCCGGCAAGCGGCTGTGGCGCAGAGCCGGGATGCAAACGTCCAAGGGGTCAGCGCGGCATTGCAACAGGCGGAGCAGAAGATTCTGACCATCGAACAGGCCTGTGGCCGCATCGATCCGCCGGAGCTGAGGCAGAGATTGGTCCGCATCAGCGCCCTGGCACGAGATATATTGACGCAAATCGCCCGTGATCCCCGCGACCTGCGCCGCGCGCGCAAGTTTCTCAATACTTACCTGGACGGCGCGCAGCGGGTCGTCAGCGGCTTTGCCGAGGCCCACGCCAACGGCCGGGCCCAACTGCTGGAGGAAAACTTCCGCAGGGTTCTGGTCACCATCGAAGAGGTGTTCGAGCAGCAATACCAGCGTTTGCTGGAAAACGACCTGCGCGACCTCGATGTGCAGATGGAGGTGCTGGAGACCCAGCTCAAGCGCGAAGGTTTGAATTGACCCCGGAAACCTGGAGGGACTGGACACTATGCCGAACGAGACGGAACACAAAACCATTGAAACCGATCTGCTGCAGAGCAAGCCACCGCTGCGTTACCAGCAGACCGATCCGGCGGAACGGGCCGCGATCGATGCGCTGCTGCGGGAAATCGACCTCAACGACAACCACTCCCTGCTCTATTTCGGAGCGCCGGCCCAGCAGCAGTTAGCGAGTATTTCCGACGACATGCTGGAAGGGGTGCGCAATAAGGACACAGGTGCCGCCGGAGAAGCCCTCAACCGCATGGTGAGCACGGTGCGGAGATTCGACCTGGGGGCTCTGGATCCCAACCGTAAGCCCGGTTTCTTGGCCCGCCTGGTCGGCAAGACCAAGCCGGTGGCCCGGTTCGTCCAGCGCTACGAGGAAGTCCGCGACCAGATCGACGCCATCGGCGATGATCTCGAACGGCATAAAACCCAACTGCTCACCGATATCGCTTCCCTCGACCGGCTCTATGCCGCGAATCTGGAGTATTTTCATCATCTGGAACGCTACATCGTCGCCGGAGAAGAGAAGTTGCGGCGGCTCGATGCGGAGACCATCCCGGAAAAGGTGCGTGAAGCGGCCTCCAGCGACGCGCTGATCGCTGCCCAGCAGTTACATGATCTGCGCGCCAACCGCGACGCCTTGGAGCGCCGGGTGCATGACCTCAAACTGACCCGCCAGGTGGCCATGCAGAGCCTGCCCAGCATTCGCCTGGTCCAGGAGAACGACAAAGGGCTGATCAACAAGATCGTCTCGACCACCGCCAATACCTTGCCGCTATGGCGACAGCAACTGGCCCAGGCGGTGACCATCCACCGCTCCCGGGAAGCGGCCGCGACCATCCGTTCCGCCAGTGAGCTGACCAACGAATTGCTCAAGGCCAATGCCGAGAACCTCAAGCAGGGCAACGCCGAGGCTCGCCACGAGATCGAACGGGGTGTGTTTGATATCGAGGCGGTCAAACAGGCCAATGCCGCATTGATCGCGACCATCGAAGAGAGCCTGCGCATTGCCGATGAAGGCCGCAGAAAGCGCGCCGATGCGGCGACCCAACTTGAGACTCTCGAGTCGGAGTTGCGGAGGACTCTGGTCAGTGCCGGCGCCCGGGCGAACCAGGGTGCCGGACCGAGGGACAATACACCATGAATACGTTACAGAAGTCGATCACGGTCGGCGATAAAGCGCTGAATTCTGCGACTTCCCTGGCGAATCACCAAGATTTCCTCACTCATCCTAGAATTCCGGAGCGACAACATGAACGCTGAACAACAGAAATCCATCCTGACTATTGCGTTGTACGCCGCCTTTGCCGACGGAGCCAAACACGACCGCGAGCGCGAGGAAATCCGCCGCATCGCCGAATCCTTTGCCGGTGACGCCGGCGGCCCCGACCTGACCCGCCTCTACCAGGATGTGCTGCTCAAACGGGTGACGCTGCAGTCGGCAACAGCCGCGCTTGAGGAGTCGGGGCTGCGTCAATTGGCCTATGAAATGGCGGTCTGCGTGTGCGATGCCGATGGCCGCCAGAGTGAGACCGAGGTCGGTTTTTTAAGGGAACTGAAAAGCCAGCTCAAACTCGCTGGTGATCAGGTCGCCGCTTTCGAGGAAGAAGTCGATGCCTTCGTCAGGCTCTCCGAAGAAGCCGTGCCCGTCACGGGATCCGTTGCCGGCGCAGCCACCAGCGCGGTGCCGCAGAAGGTCGCCGACGGGGAGTTGGATAAATCGATCCTCAACCATGCCATCATCAACGGGGCGCTGGAACTGCTGCCGCAATCCTGGGCGTCGATGGCCATCATCCCGCTGCAGATCAAGATGGTCTATGCCATCGGTAAAGCGCATGGGGTCGAACTCGACCAGGGCCATATCAAGGAATTCATTGCCGCCGCCGGGGTGGGACTGACCTCGCAATATCTCGAACAGATCGGCCGCAAGCTGATGGGCGGGCTGCTCGGCAAGGCTGCCGGCAAGACGTTCGGTAAGATGGGGAGTGCCGCCACCGGCATGGCTTTTTCCTTTGCCACCACCTATGCCTTGGGCCAACTTGCCAAGCGCTATTATGCCGGCGGCCGGGTGATGAACACTGCACTGTTGCGCGAAACTTACCAGAATCTGCTCGGTCCAGCGAAGCAGATGCAGACCCAGTATCTGCCCCAGATCCGCCAGCAGGCCACAACGCTCAACCTGGGCAGTGTCATGTCCATGGTCCGCGGTGGCTGACCCATGAAGCTCTTTCCCCTTCTCGACTCCCGGGTCATGCGCTGGTTGCGACATCGCCATGCGCCCTGATACGAATATGGAATTGGACAGCAAACCATGTTGACACCCACCCGACGTTTTTATTTCATTCTGCTTCTGATCGCATTCTTCGGCGGCCTCTCAGGATGTGAAAATACGGATGTGCAGCTTGCCGCAGAGGCAGGGATTGATGCCTACAAAGCCGCAACCCTTTCTGATCAAGCCGTGGCTGAGTTGTCCGCGCAATCCTCAGCAGCTATGGACAGCCAGCATAGTATCGCCCCGGCAGGCAGCACGTATGCCAAGCGCCTGCAGGCGCTTGTTGGAGATCTGCATGAACTGGATGGATACACCTTCGATTACAAAGTGTATTTGAAGGATGATGTGAATGCGTTCGCCATGGCTGACGGGACAATCCGGATATACAGCGGGCTGATGGACCTGTTCGAAGATGGTGAACTGTGCTTTGTCATTGGCCACGAGATGGGGCATGTGGTGAAACAACATACGCGCAAACAATTGCGCCTTGCCTATGCCGCCAGCGCGGTGCGCAGGGGAATAGCATCGCAGGAGGGTGGGGCGGCTGATCTTGCCCGTTCGCAACTGGGAGGATTGGTCGAAAGGCTCATGGGAGCTCAGTTCTCGCAGCTTGAGGAGAAGGTGGCAGATGACTATGGATTGGCTTTCCTTAAATCGAAAGGGTATAGCCCGGAAGATGCGGTTTCAGCACTTAAAAAGCTCGCCGGGCTGGGGAGTGGTCATTCCTTTCTATCCAGCCATCCTGATCCGGGCCTTCGGGCCGAAAGAATCAGCCTGCAGATACAGGGCAAAGCCCTTTCCGTCGAAGAGACACAACAGGATCTCATTGATACGGCAAAGTCAAAAATAATGGAGTGGTACAACAGATTGCATGACTTGGTGGCGAGACTGTTCAAGATGTTTGAGAGTAGCCGCCTCTACTAAGGCTCCGGCGCGTCATTCTCAATCGTCCGGCGGCGCTGAAGGGCGCGAACCACGAACCACAGCAGAAGCGCCCAGACAGAACCCGCCAGCCATCCCCCCACCACGTCGGTCGGCCAGTGCACCCCCAGGTAGACGCGGGAGAAGCCGACCAGAGCGGTGAGGATGACCGCGACGAGCATGACGTAGGCCTTGACAGGGAGCCCCGAGAAGAGGCGGGCGAGGACGACCCCCAGGGAGAGATAGACGATGGCGGCGAGCATCGAGTGCCCGCTCGGGAAGGCGGAAGTGAAGACTTCGGTTCCGTGGGAGACGAACTCGGGACGCGGGCGGTCGAACCCCGCCTTCATGATCAGGCTAAGCCCGACCCCGCCGAGGACCGTTGCGGCCAGAAAAAGAGCGGCCCGGAACTTGCGCTGAAGGGCGAGAAAACCAATCCAGGTGAGGGAGAAGAAGGAGATCAGCCCCACCCCCCCCATCGCGCTGAAGTCGCGCACTATCTCCTCCATCCAGAAAGGGCCGAGGGGATCGTTCAGGTCGGCGGGGTTTCGCAGAGCTATCAGAACCAAGCGGTCGAAGGCGTGGGTGTCCCCGTCGAGGACCTCATCGGCGAGTTCGACAAACCCCCACAGCCCCAGGCCGATCAGGGCCAGGGCACTCCACGTCGCCAGCTCGTTCCCTCCGATCCACTTGATAATCGATTTCACTCATCACCTCCCCCGATGCATGGTAACGGACATGACCAACGACATCCAACCCGAACAAGATGTAAAAAAATTAGGATAATTGAAGCATGGATTTTTTACAAATTCTTACCCTTGCCCTGTTGCAGGGATTTACCGAATTCCTGCCCGTTTCCAGTTCGGCCCATTTGATCCTGGTCCCGATCATCACTGATTGGGAGGACCAGGGGTTGGCTTTCGATGTTGCGGTTCACATCGGGACCTTGGTCGCAGTGGTCATTTATTTTCGCCAGGATCTTAAGGTGATGACCGCTGAATGGGGCCGTTCCTTCGTAACCGGCCGTTTGACTCCCTCCGCTCGCCTGGCTTGGGGCCTGCTGCTTGCGACGATCCCGGTCGGATTGCTGGGGCTGATCTTCAAGGATGTGGTGGAGACTCACTTGCGCTCTCCTCTGGTCCTTGCAGTCGGCCTCATCGGCTTTGGTCTTCTGCTGGCCTGGGCCGATTGGCGCAAGGGCGGCGACAAAGACGAATACAGCCTGACCTGGGCGGGCATGCTGTTCATCGGCTGCGCGCAGGCCCTGGCGCTCTTTCCCGGCACGTCGCGATCCGGCATTACCATGACCGCGGCGCTGCTGCTGGGGTTAAGCCGGGAGGGGGCTTCGCGGTTCTCCTTTTTCCTGTCCATCCCCGTGATTCTCCTTGCCGGTGGTCTGCAGGTTTTTCAGCTATTGCAAATGGCCGAAACCACGGACTGGATGTCCCTGCTGGCCGGCATTGTGCTTTCGGGTGTCAGTGCCTTTATCTGTATTCACTACTTTCTGGCGTTCATTCGGCGCATCGGTATGCAACCATTCGTCGTTTATCGCCTTGTGCTGGGGTTGGTATTGATTGCCGTATTCGGCGAATTTGGAGGATAAGCGCGACATTTCTACCTGGAGTCTTTTATGGATGAAGGCTGGTCGAAAACCGATCCAAACTGATCCAATTTTTTAACATTTTATTTCTGGAACCTACCAAACATGAGACTTTGTGAAAACGGCCTGGAAAAATTGATTTTCAACAGCCGATGGTTGTTGACTCCCTTTTACCTGGGACTGGTGGCGGCGATCGGGTTGCTGCTAGTAAAATTTATCAAATCGTTCATTGCCGCTTTTCCCGTGGTTTTTAACGGGTCCGGTGGCGAGGCCATGATCGCCATCCTGACTTTGGTGGACATCACCTTGGTCGCCAATCTGCTGATTATCATAATTTTCGCCGGGTATGAGAATTTCATTTCCAAAATCGACACCGGCAACAATGAAGACCGACCGGACTGGATGGGTCACGTCGGCTTTTCCGATCTCAAGCTCAAGCTGATCGGCTCCATCGTCGCCATTTCCGGCATCGAGGTGCTCAAGTATTTCGTCAACGTCAAGAACTCCACCCAGCATGAATTGATGTGGGTCGTGATCATTCATCTGACCCTGGTCTTCTCGGGCGTGATGTTCGCCCTGATGGA
>CALJLX010000436.1 GCA_937982495.1 uncultured Desulfuromonas sp. | reverse complement strand
CGATGGATGGCGACCAGAGAAGTCCGGAAAAATATTGCGGACGGCATTGATATAAACGATGGTCTGATATATATTGTTTTGTAAATAAAAGGAGGTTGACGATGGATTTTCTCTGGTTTATCGGACTTATCGCCCTGTGGTATGTCATCAACCGCTGGATTTTACCCCGTTTGGGCGTACAAACCTGACTCTCCGGTTCATGCAGCCTTCCCGTGCGGAAGGAAAAACAATCCCCAAATGAAACGGGCAGCCTTTAGGCTGCCCGTTTCATTTGGCGCCATTTACGGAATATCAACGTAAAGGGGTGGCACAGCGCGGACAGGTCAACATACTGGTGGAAGGAACCTTGTGCCCACAGGTCGGACAGTTGAACCAGTACTTGCAGAACTTGCACTGGGGCTCGGAAAGGCCCTGCCTTTTCTTGCACTTGGGGCACTGTCGGTACATCTTGCGGGATTCCATATACTCCTTGAACAACAGCCCGCAGCGTGGACAAGTCTCCACCCCCTGTTTACGGATCTCCGCGCCGCACCCCGGCGACGGGCAGAGAAATACCGTCTTGCAGGCCTTGCACCAGTATTTGCCTTTTTGTTCTTCCTTGCATACCGGACATTTTTCCATAAAACCTCTCTTCTTCCCTTTCCGGACAATACAAACGCGGGAACACCTTATCGCGACATTCCCGGGAAACGTTTTTCGGCCCGAAGACGACCTCGGGAGCAAATGATTCTTCGGAGAGCGGAGCCGGCCTGGAATTAGGCCACGGGAGAGGGGGGAGCCGGAACGCCGGACCACCCCGGCGCTCCGGTTGGAGGGGAATCAGTCAATCTTCCTGAAAGCACTCTTGGCGGCGTTGCAGACCGGACAGGAACCGGCGGGCTCGCCCTCGTGGGTATGACCGCAAACCTGGCAGACATAGTAGTCGACGGCCTCGTTACGACCCAGGTTGTCGAGGGCCTTCTGATAGAGCGCGGCGTGCTCCTGTTCGACGGCATTGGCGAACTTGAAGTTGCGCAGCGCCGCCTGCTCCCCTTCCGCCTCGGCTTCGGCGATCATGCGCGGATACATGCTGGTGAATTCGTGGGTTTCCCCACCGATGGCGGCGCGCAGATTTTCCGCCGTGTCACAAATGCCGCCCATGGTCCGCAAATGGGCATGGGCATGGACGGTCTCGGCATCGGCCGCCGCCCGAAAGAGCTTGGCCACCTGCGGATAACCATCCTGCTCGGCTTTTTTGGCAAAAGCCAGATAGGTCCGGTTGGCCTGAGACTCTCCGGCGAAGGCTTCCTGAAGATTTTTCCGGGTTTTACTTTCTTCCGTCATTCCGTTACTCCCTGATGGATGGATTGAGTCATTTTCAAGTTTCCGCCGGCGCTACTTGCGCCCGAAAACATTCGCGATCTTCACAGAGTTAAATTTTAGCCGTCCCAGGTTTTCTGTCAATCGAAACGGAACTCCGCCACAGGGGGCCAGTCCGCCTTTTGCTTGCTTCGCTCGGGAAAAGAGCTTAGCATTAATCGTAAGCATCCGCGCAGATCAACTCCCCTTTCCCGATCAGGAGACGGCTCGATGAACGATTACCGGGTGGAGAAACTGGAAGTCCCCGTCACCCTCTTTCTCGCCGACGGCGTGGTGCATGAAGGCATCCTTTTCCTCAGCCCCTTCAGTCC
>CALJLX010000435.1 GCA_937982495.1 uncultured Desulfuromonas sp. | reverse complement strand
GCGCTTCGGCGGAAATGGCCACCCCCGGCGCGATGGCGCCGCCGAGGTATTCCCCTCGGGGGGAGATGCAGTCGAAGGTGGTGGCCGTGCCGAAGTCGACGACGATCAGGGAACGGCGGTATTTTTCATAGGCCGCCACGGCATTGACAATGCGGTCGGCGCCGACCTCCTTGGGATTGTCGTAGAGGATCGGCATGCCGGTCTTGATGCCGGGACCGACGACGTAGGGCTCCTGCCGGAAACAGGACCGGCAGAGTTGAACGAAGGTGTCGAGAACCGGCGGCACCACGCAGGCGATGATGACGTCGTCGACATCGGCGAAGGCCTGCCCGGAAAGGCCGAAAAGGCGCTCGATGACGACGACGTACTCATCGGTGGTACGGGTCTTGTCGGTGGTAATCCGCCAGTTGTGAACCAGGGTTTCGCCGTCGTAGAGGCCGAGAACCGTATTGCTGTTACCGATGTCGATGACCAGAAGCATGAAGAAATCACACATCCCTTCGGAAAGTTGAATTTTCGGCGTCATCCCGCCGGGGTTGACCGCTCCAGGGGCCGGACATCGCCGGCGAGAATCTTTTCGAGGCGCCCCCCCTCGTCGCACACCAGCAAGCCGCCGTCCGTATCCAGCCCTTCAACCCGTCCCCGGATCAGGCGGCTCTGGCAGTCGACCTCCACCTCCCGGCCGATAAGGTTGCACATCGCTTCCCAGGCGCGGATGATGGGGGGAAAACCAGAGGCCAGATACTCGCCGTAAAGGCTGTCCAAATGACGATAGAGGGCGCGGGCGAAGGCCAAGCGGGAAACCTCGCGGCCGGTTTCGATGGCCAGGGAGGTGGCCGGATAGCGGAGATCGTCGGGAAATTGGCCGGGGCGCATGTTCAGATTGACGCCGATACCGAGGACGATATAGCGCACCCCTTCGGTTTCGGCATTCATCTCGTTGAGCAGCCCCGCCACCTTGCGGCCGCCCAGCAACACGTCGTTGGGCCACTTGACCAGCGGGCGGAGACCGCCGATCTCCGCCACCGCCCGGGCCACGGCCACGGCGGAGAGGAAGGTGAGTTGCGGACCGTCGTAAGGAAGAATCGGGGGGCGAAGCAGAATCGAGGTATAGAGATTGACGGCCGGCGGCGAGGCCCAACAGCGGCCGAGGCGGCCCTTCCCCGCCGTCTGCCGGTCGGCGATCACCACCGTCCCTTCGGGATGGCCGCCATCGCCGAGCTCGCGGGCGCGCAGGTTGGTCGAGTCGGTTTCGTCGAAAAAAACCAGCTCCCGACCGATGATGCGGGTCTTGAGACCGGCCCGCACCTCCTCGGCGAGCAGAACGTCGGGCAGGGAGGTCAACCGGTAGCCCCGGGAAGGGAGCGCTTCGATGGCGTAGCCGAGAGACCGCAAATGGCGGATTTTTTTCCAGACGGCGGTACGCGAGACCCCCAGCTTTCGGCTGATCTCCTCCCCGGACAGCAGCGTCCCGGGATGAGCGCGAAAGAGTTGCAGGATGTCTTCGTGTTCCAGTCGTTGCCCCATGGGGTCTCTGGCCTGTCCTTATTGAAAGAGCATGGAAATATCGGCGGAGCGGTAGGAGTGGGTCAGGGCGCCGACGGAGATGAAATCGACGCCGGTTTCCGCGATGCCCCGCACGGTGTCGAGATTGACGCCGCCCGAGGCTTCACTCAGCGCCCGCCCGTCGATGAGACGGACGGCATCCGCGAGCATCGGGATATCCATATTGTCGAGCAGGATGATGTCGGCCCCGGCCTCCAGCGCCTCGGCCACTTCGGCGAGGTTCTGGGTTTCGATTTCGATGCGCAACGTGTGAGGTGCCCGATTCCGCGCCCGCTCAATGGCGACGGCGATACCGCCGGCGGCGACGATGTGATTTTCCTTGATGAGGATGCCGTCGTACAGAGAGGTGCGGTGGTTGCGCCCGCCGCCCATGCGCACCGCGTATTTTTCAAGGACGCGCAGCCCCGGCGTGGTTTTGCGGGTATCGACCAGGGTCGCTTTCGTCCCCTCGACGGCACGGACGTACTGGGCGGTCAGGGTGGCGATACCGCTCATGCGCTGAAGCAGGTTGAGCGCGACCCGTTCCCCTTGCAACAGCAGCGCCGCATCCCCCTTGATCCAGGCCAGCACCTGGCCGCGATTCACCGCGCGGCCGTCCTCGACAATCTTTTCGAAGGCGACCCCATCGCCGACCAACCGAAAGACCCGGGCGGCGACATCGATACCCGCCAGGACGAAATCCTCCTTGGCGACCAGTTGCGCGCGACCGGGAGTCCCAGGGGCAACCGTGGCCAAGGTGGTGACGTCGCCCAGGCCGATATCCTCATGCAGCGCCGTCTGGATGATACGATCGATTTCAAACATTTGCGCTCCTGCCTAACATATTGAAAACGCTTTTTATATAGCACACCGACAAAAGCCCCCGCAACTGAAAAGCCCCAAGTCCAGCAATCTTCTTATCCCCTGCGGGAGGGCTGATTTAATCTTTACATTTTCAGCGGTTGTGCTAGAAAAAGGAGCGTTCTCAAACCGGCCTCGAACCGTCGCGCAAGTGGCCGCCGGAACCCATTTTTTCCTTTCCTTCATCCCCTCTCCCCGGAGTTGCTCGTGACCCGCAAACCCTTTGTGCCCGTCCTGATCGCCCTGACCCTGGCCTGTGGCGCCTGCGTCAGCAACAGCGCCTACCGGCAGAAGCTCGACGAAAACGAGTTCATCACCCGGCAACTCGGCGAAATGGAAGCAGACTGCCAGTTAGTCAAGGATCGCCGCGACTATTTGGTGAAGATCAACGGCGACCTGGAACGGCGCCTGCACGAACTGACCGGACAGGAAACCCGGCAACGGGCGGAACTGAAAAAAGCCAAGGAAGATATTACGCGGCTGGAGAAAATCCTCTCCTCGCGCAATACCGAAACCGGCGCCGCCATGAAGGAGATGCGCGAGACCATCGACCGCCTGGAGGAGAAAAATCGCGACCTGGAACAGGAACGCCTGGCCCGGGAAGCGCGCCTGGTGAAAATCCGTGAAACCTATGACGAACTGACCGTCCTGCTGGCGGCGGAAATCGGCCGGCGGGAAGTCATTCTCGACACCCACCCCGACAGTCTTTCCATTAATCTCTCGGAAAAAATTCTCTTCGACTCGGGGGCGACCGAAGTGAAATCGGCGGGTCTGGAAATCCTGCGCCGTCTCGGCGGCGTCCTCGTCAACCTTCAGGGGCATGATATCCGCATCGAAGGACACACCGACAATGTACCGATCAGTTCGCGCCTGCGCGAGAAGTACCCCAGCAACTGGGAGCTCTCGGCGGTGCGCGCCGCCAGCGTCCTGCACTTCCTGCAGGAGCAGGTCGGCCTCCCCGGGGAAAGCCTCGCCGCCGTCGGCCACGGGGAATTCCGACCGGTCGCCGACAACGCCACCCCCGAAGGTCGGGCGCTCAACCGGCGCATCCGGATTCTGCTGAAACCGCGGGATTTTCCAGCGGCCCCCTGAAGGCACCCATGGCGGCGATTGAATGGATCTTCTGGGATAACGACGGCGTCCTGGTCGATACGGAAAACTTCTACTTCCAGGCTTCGGCCGAGGTGCTGAGCGAGGCCGGCGTCGAGCTCAGCCGCGAACAGTTCGTCGAGATTTCCCTACGGCGCGGGGCGAGCGTCTTCGACCTCGCCGAGGGTGACAAGACCTATCTCGACAGCCTGCGGGAGCGCCGCAACCGGCGCTACGCCGAACTGCTCGCGCAGGGGGTGACGCCCATCGCCGGGGTTGCCGAAACATTGCGCGCCCTCCACGGCCAGGTCAAAATGGCCATCGTCACCAGCTCCCATCGCGACCATTTCGAACTCATCCACCAAACCACGGGGATTACGGGCTACTTCGATTTCATTCTCACCCGCGAGGATTACCGGCGCACCAAGCCCCACCCCGAACCCTACCTGACCGCCCTCGCCCGTAGCGCCGGCGACCCGGCCCGCTGCCTGGTGGTGGAGGATTCGCAACGGGGGCTCCAAGCTGCCGTCGCCGCCGGCCTCAAGTGCCTGGTCATCCCCGGGCAACTCAACCGGCAGAGCAACTTTTCAACCGCCCACGCCATTCTTGAAGAGATTAGCGAAGTTCCCGGCTACCTTCGCTAATCTCCCCTCCTTCAGTCCCATACACCCTGAACAAAAACATCATACACCCCATACTTACCTAATTCTTCATCAATTCCGGTGGCTTAAATCTTACTTAAGCAAATTTAACGAATCACGGATAACGAGAATAAGTATATTTTATTCATACGATCTAATCCCGCCTTCATCCCTTCCCGACTCCTTCAGAAAAAATAAATCTCAGCAATTCCAACCTTTTAAATATTTTTTAAATTTATTTTCAGCCTTGGCATGCTCCTCGCTATATAGAAAGACAACAGCAAGGCACAACGGCCTTGGAAAGGAGCACATCATGAAACGCACTCTCTCGACCCTGATCATCACCGTCGCCTCGGCTTCCACCGCTTTTGCTTCCGCCTCCGCCGAGGGTTCCGGTTTCGGCTTTGTGACCCTCGCCTTTCTGGGCTTCTTCGCCCTGATCGTCGCCACTCAGCTGCTTCCGGGCCTGGCCCTCTTCATCACCGGCGCCAAAAGCATCTTCGGCAAAGGAAACAAGGAAGCCGGCAGCCATCGCTAACAAACGAGCAACGAACCCGAATCCATCGGATCTCATACTAAAAAGGAGAACATCATGAACGCCATCGCCCGCATCGCCGCCGCCACCGCCGTCCTGTCGACCGTCGCCACGTCCGCTTTCGCCGCCTCGAGCGCCGCTTCCGGCGGGGGCCTGCTGGTCTGGTTGTTCCTCGGTTTCCTCGGCCTGATCGTCGCTACCCAGCTCGTTCCCGCCCTGATGCTGCTGGTCGGCATCGTCCAGGGCGTGACCGGCGCCGGCTCCGCCGATGTGTCGACCCGGTAATCTTCGGACACGAAATTTCCATTCATAAACGGCAACGGCCGAAGCGGGATACCGCTTCGGCCGTTGCCGTTTTATCTTGATTGTTCCAATTTAATTCTCGGCCAAGGCGAGAACCAGCTTTCGTTCGAATGCCTGCTCAAAAAGATCTCCCTTGCTTTGCCCACCGTAGACTTCCACACCAAGATCGCCGTTCCCTTCCAGCAGCAGCGTACAAGTTTTCCCAGTCAGTTCGACGGAAATCCGCTGTAACTTGCCGCTGCGGCAGCGGTCGAGACCGTCGGCCAGGCGCAGAATCCCCGCCAGTTGGCGCACGAGTTGCTGGTCCTCGGTGCTCAGCAGGACGAAATTCTCATGCTTCTTCTTCGGCAGAGACTTGCGGTGGTAGCGGGCCAGATTGGCGACGACCTCCTGCTCGCGGGGAGAAAAACCGAAAAGACCGGCATGACGGATGAGGTGATAGGAATGTTTGTGATGCTTGGCATAATCGATGAAATAGCCGACGTCATGAAGCAGGGCGGCGGCCTCCAGCAGTTGCCGTGCACGCTCGTCGAGACCGTGCACGGCGGCGGTGCCGTCGAAAATCTGCAGGGACAGGTCGCGCACCGTTTCGGCATGACCCTCGTCGCTGTGGCAGGAACGGGCGAAATCCTTGACCGCCGTCCGCCAGTCCCGCTGCGCCTCGCGCTTTTCCACCAGACCAAGATCGTCCAGACTTTTCAAGATCAATCCCTCGCGTATGCCGCGCTCATTGATCCGCAGCAGGTTAGCGCCGAAAAAACGCATCAGCTCATCGACCAGGGTCACCCCGGCGATGATGATGTCGGCCCGCTCCGGGCTGAG
>CALJLX010000434.1 GCA_937982495.1 uncultured Desulfuromonas sp. | reverse complement strand
GTGAGATAGAACTGGTTGATCTTGCCGAAGACCGCCAGCAGCCGCCACTCGGGGCAATCATGGTCGAGGCGGGCGCGCAACGCCGTCAGGCGCCGTTCCAGTTCGGCGCGGGGAACTTTCTGAAACATGGGCATTCACTCCTTCATGAAATTTCGCTCCGGAACCTTCCCCTCCCCTACTCCGCCGTCATCCTACACCAGGGAACGGCTTTCGCCTAGCCGGAGTGTGGCGGAAGAAAGGGAAAGCCCTTGCCGCACTTAGGTTGCTTCCGGCGCGGAACCCCCGTATACTCGCACTAAACGTGAGGAGAATGCCGACATGGTCGAAAATCATAGCGATATCATAAAGTTTTTGGCGAGCCACAAAGAGGAGTTGGGGCATCGTTTCGGCGTGACGAGTATCGGGCTCTTCGGTAGCCATGCCCGTTCCGAGGCTCGTGAGGATTCCGACATCGACATTGCCGTCGAACTGCGTCCGGAACATAAATCGCTGCGAAACTTCCTGGGACTGCGGCGCTACCTGGAGCAGCAGCTGGGGCGGCCAGTCGATCTGGGAATCGAAAGCGCCCTGAAACCCCAGGTCAGAGAAGAAATCGCCAAGGAAATCATCCATGTCTAAACGCTCGGACCAGCTCTACTGCCGAGACATTATCGAAGCGGGCGCGGCGATCCAAAGCTATGTCGAAGGGATTGACTTCGGCGCTTTCATGAAGGACCGCATGCGCTATTCGGCGGTGATCCGCGAGTTCGAGATCATCGGCGAAGCCGTGGGGAAACTGTCGCCCACATTGAAACAGGCCTGTCCGAAAGTTCCTTGGCAAGACATCAAAGATTTCCGTAATCTGCTGACCCATGAATATTTCGGCGTCGATCTGGAGATAGTCTGGAATACGGTTCGGGATGAGTTGCCGCAGTTGATGGCGGCGATTCAAGCGATGGAGAATGGAGTTAAGTAAACTGTCCCCGGAATTCGGAATTGACATTATCGAAGGTGGCGATCGAGAGATTCGATCCGAGTCTCAAGGCTGAACGTCGCACCGGGAGGTTACCTCTGGAGTGCCGGAGCGCTTTTGCGTTGGGCCAGCGACCGGCCGGAGCCGAGACGGTCGCGGCATAGGCAATCGAACATTCTTGGCCCGGACAGGTGGCGTCGACCGAATGTCGGACTTCCCGTCACCCAGCGCCGCACATTTTGTGAGCCCGCTAACAGCAAACGGCCCAACCATATCCCCGTGGTTGGGCCGTTTGTTTTACGACTTGAAAAGTTTTTCGTTTCAGCGGAAGAGTTCCCGGCAGTACATCATCCCCAACGTGCCCCGGTTGGCCAGGCATTCGGGGCAGAGCTCGCCGGCGTCGGCCCAGAGTTCCCGGGCCATGAAGGCGCCGGCCTCCTCGGCCGGGGTTGCCGGGGGCCGCTCGGGGTCGAATGCCTTGCCGCAGACGGCGCAGGTCTTCATCATCGGCTGGCCGAATGCTCGCGCACCAGGGCGGCGAGTCCGTCGAGGAAATCGGGCTCGGCGTTGAGGGAGGGGCTGCGGAAGACGGTGCGGATGCCCCGCGCGATGGCGTGGGGGATGTACTCGGCGTCGATCTCGTGCAGGGTTTCGATGTGGTCGGAGACGAAGGAAACGGGAACGATCAGCAGGTTCTCGCAACCTTCGCCGGCGAGTTGCTCGATGATCTCCTCGGTCCCCGGCTCCATCCACTTGACCGGACCGCTGCGGCTCTGGAAGGCGATGCGCCAGGAACGCTCGGGGAAGCGCGTCATCGTCCCCTTGACCGTGCTCATCACCTGCTCCAGATAGGGATCGCCCCGATCGATGAACTTCTGCGGCAGGGCGTGGGCGGAAAAAAGAATCTGCACGTCGTCCCGCACCAGTTCGTGGAAGTATTCCAGACCGGCGCGGATGCGCCCGGCCAGGGCGTCGAGATAGCCGGGCCAGTCATGCCACTGCTCGATGACGGAGAAACGCAGACCCGGATGAACCTGCTCGGCGGCGCGACGGAAATCCTTGACGCTGCTGCCGGTCGTCGCCTTGGTGTAATGGGGGTACATGGAGAGGACCACCGCTTCCTCCACACCGTCGACGGCCATTTGCCGCAACACCTCGTCGGCTCGCGGCGTCCAGTAGCGCATCGCCACATAGGGACGGTAGTCGGGGCCGAGGCGGGCGGCGATTCCCTCAGCCTGCTTCTGCGTCCAATGGAGCAGGGGCGAGGCGCCGCCGATATCCCGGTAATTCTCCACCACCTTGCGCGAACGCACCGTGGAGATGAGCCGGGCGAAGGGCTTTTGCAGCAGGCTCCCCAGCGGCAGCTGAATCAGGTCGCGGTCGGAGAATAGGTTGTAGAGAAAGGGGCGCACCGCCTCCAAGCTGTCGGGGCCGCCCATGTTGAGGAGAACGAGGCCGATCGGTTTATTCTCGGTAGACAGCATATCGATACAGCAAGGGGCGCAGCATGCTGCGCCCCTCCCTCCTTTTACTTCTGGCTGAGCCGGTGCACGCACTCGACCATGAACTTGGCGTGCTCGGGGTCGACCGTCGGCAGGATGCCGTGGCCGAGGTTGAAGATGTGGCCGGGACGACCGGCGTTCTCATCGAGAATCCGCTTCACTTCGCTCTCGATATGGGCCTTGGGGGCATAGAGCACGGTCGGGTCGAGATTCCCCTGCACGGCGATCTCCGGACCGAGCATGTCCCGGGCCTTGCCGAGGTTGACGTGCCAGTCGAGACCGACCACGTCGGAACCGGCCTTGCGCACGCTCTTGAGCATCGTTCCGGCACCCTTGACGAAGTGGATGATGGGGATGCCGTCCCGGTTGAGGCCATCGATCAGCTTGGTGGTGTAGGGCAGGATGTACTTCTCGTAGTCGAGAGGCGAAACGATGCCACCCCAGGTGTCGAAAATCTGGATGGCCTGGGCCCCCGCCGCGATCTGGGCGTTGAGGTACTGGCGGTCCATCTCGGTGATCTTCTCCATGAGCGAAGCGTAGAGCTCCGGGGCGCCGTACATCATGCGCTTGATCTGGGCGAAGTCCTTGCTCCCCTTCCCTTCCACCATGTAGCAGGCCAGGGTGAAAGGGGCGCCGCCGAAGCCGATCAGGGGCACCCGGCCCTCGAACTCGCGACGCAGGATTTTAATGGTCTCCAGCACATAGGGAACATCCTCTTCCATCACCGGAATGCGCAGGGCATCAACATCGGCCTGGGTGCGCACCGGGTTCTCGAAGACCGGCCCGGGGACGAAATCGAGCTTGAGCCCCATCGGCTCCACCGGGGTGAGGATGTCGGAAAAGAGGATGGCGGCATCGGCGCCGAGATAGTCGATGGGCTGGATGGTCACCTCGGCGGCCAGCTCCGGGGTTTTGCAGAGTTCGAGGAAGGTGCACTTGCGGCGCACTTCCATGTACTGGGGCAGGTAGCGCCCGGCCTGACGCATCAGCCAGACGGGAGTACGGTCGACGGGCTGGCCCCAGCAGGCCTTGATGAAATTGTATTCGGTGGTCATGGGATAAAATCCTCCTGTGGAATGAATTCGATGGCGTAGGGGCGCACCGCGTGCGCCCAGGGTTGAGACGCACTGCTGCGCGGCCCAGGGCGGACGCAGTCCGCCCCTACGGGATTATTTCGCCGCGTTCTCCGCCGCTTCCCGCTCCATGCGCTTGCGGGTGCGAGCCGGGATGTAGTTGCAGAAGGGCTCCTCGGCCATGTAGTCGCCGTAAACGGCGTCGGCGCGGGCGCGGCAGCCGCCGCAGACGTTGATGAACTCGCACTCGCCGCATTTGCCGGTGTATTTCTTGAAATCGCGCAGGTCGTTGAAGACCTTGGAGTTGAACCAGAGCTCCTTGAAGGGGATCTGTTTGACGTTGCCCACGGACGAGTGGAAATAGGAACAGGGCTTGAGATTGCCGAAGCAGTCGATCAGGCAGATGGTCTGGGCGGCGATGCAGCCCTTGCCGCCACCAGTGGAGAAGGTCAGGCTGCGGCGCTGGAAATCGACCCCCTCGGCCTTGGCCATCTGCGGCACGATGCGGTAGTAGTGGGGGGCGCAGGTCGGCCGCATGAGGATGTCGTCCTCGTTCTTCTCCTGCTGGTAGTGCCAGGCGAGGATTTCCTCGTAATCCTCCTTGGAGATCAGCTCGTTCATGATCTCCTCGCCGCGGCCGGTGGGAACGATCATGAACATGTACCAGGCGGTGGCGCCGAGGGCTTTGGCGACCTTGAAGGTGGCGGCGATGTCGTGCTGGTTGCGCTTGGTAAAGGAGGAGTTGACGAGAAACTTGATGCCGTTGCGCTTGAGGGTTTCGGCGCCGCGCACCACCCCGTCGAAGGCGCCGGGGCAACTGCGGAAATCGTCGTGAATGGCGGCGGTGGAGCCGTCCAGGGACAGCGACACCATCTTGATGTCCGCCTCTTTCATCTGGGCGCAGACGGCGTCGGTGATGAGGGTGCCGTTGGTCGCCATGCACATGCGCAGGCCTTTGCTGGTGCCGTATCTGGCGATTTCGAAGATATCCTCGCGCAGCAGCGGCTCGCCGCCGGAGAGTACCATCACCGGCCGGCTCACCTCGCAGATGTCGTCGATCAATTTGAACGCTTCCTGCGTATTGAAATCGCCCACGGACGAGTTCATGTCCGAGGAACAACGACAATGCACGCAGTTGAGGTTGCAGCGCTGGGTCGATTCCCAGGCGATCCATTTGGGGATGAACTTTTCGGCGGCGTCCGTCATGCACTCTCCTTTGTCCCGGCACGTTGAGGCCGAGCCTGAAATTTCCCGATACTACCCCAGATTCGTCCGGAATGCCAAGTATTAAGCCACAGCGGTTCCCCACCGCCGGCGCTTAAAGACAAGGGGCGAACCGTCACGGCCCGCCCCTTGTCTTTACCCTATGATTCGTTGATGAACGGTCAGGCGTTGACGACCTCGGACTCCCGCTCCACCTGCTGTTCGGCGAAAAGTTCGTCGAAAATCGCCCGGACCGTGGTGATGCGATCGGCTTTCCAGGCGTTGGTGCCGCAAAAGACCAGGCCGGTTTCCACATCGCCGCGCTGGGCGCGATCCAGGGCGTGAACGATACAGAAGCGCTCCTGTCCGGACTTGTATGCACACTTTTTCAGACAGGCGGAAGGGCAACGCACATTGAGCCGCACATCCCGCTCGCGAACCTTGTCGAAATCCTTGAGGATCGCCCGTCCCGGCAGACCGGCCGGACTCATGATCAGGCCGATGTCCTCCTGACGGCAATCGAGATAGGTCTGCTTGAAAGCGTCGGAGGCGTCGCATTCCTCGGTGCAGACAAAACGGCTGGCCATCTGCACGCCGTCGGCGCCCTGGGCGAGGGCGTACTCCAGATCGGCGCGATCCCAGATGCCGCCGGCGGCGATGATGGGGATGTCGAGATTCCAGGTGTCCCGGAAGTAGGCTTTGACTCCACGCACGGTGGCGTACTGGTCATAGTCGCCGTTACCGATATTTTCAAGCTTTTCGCCGAGATGGCCGCCGGCGGTGTCGGGATCCTCCACCACCACGGCATCGGGCAGGCGATTGAAACCGCGATGCCATTTTTTGGCGATCAGTTCCGCCGCCTTGACCGACGAGACGATGGGGACCAGGGCGACATCGGGATAGTCGGCGGTCAGACCGGGAAGATTGAGGGGCAGGCCGGCGCCGCTGACGATGACCTTGGCGCCCCCTTCGCAGGAGACTCGGACGATTTCATCGTAGTTGGTCACCGCCACCATGCAGTTGGTACCGATGACCCCCTCGGGGGCGATGGCGTAGGCCTTGCGCAGTTCATCCTTGAGCGCCAGGGGGTCGGCGGTGAAAAAGTTCTTGCCGTCGTAATGGGGGCTGTTGAGGCCGATACCGGCGGTGGCGATCAGGCCCACGCCGCCACAGAGCGCGACATGCCCGGCCAGATTGGCGGCCGAGATGCGCACCCCCATGCCGCCTTGAATGAGAGGAAAGGGAACGGTATGCTTGCCAAGGGTCAGGGGGGAATGCATGGGGAGTACTCCTTGCCGCCAGAAGTTCATCAGGTCAATTCCGGGTGGAACGCTGGTTCACGGCAAGACTAGCAAAAAATCGTCAAAGGCATTGTAACAGTTCTGTAAAACCCGGTTCGACAATTCTCTTGTCCGCCATTCCGCGCCCATGGTAAAGAGAAACTATGAAAGATATCAAACGCTTCATTACTCCGCTCTTCGCCCTGATCGGCATCCAGCTGCTCTGGGTGGTGGTCGTGGTCTTCTGGATCGCCTGGTTCATGAAAAGCCACTCGCGACTGCGCGCCGTGGCGAAAACCTACAGCCCGGAACTGCTGCAGGGGGGGGCGGACTGGTTTATTCTCGTCGAAGGCATCCTTCTGCTCTGCGCCATCCTCGCCGGGGTCTATGTCATCTTCCTCTACTGGCGCCGGCAGGCGGAGCTTTATCGGGCACAGCGCAATTTCATCGCCCAGGTCACCCACGAACTCAAATCCCCCCTCGCCTCGCTGCAACTGCACCTGGAAACCATCCGCCGCCGCCGGCTCTCACCGGACAAGCTGTCGACCTTTCTCGATACCATGCTCGGCGACACCGACCGCCTCGACACCCTGATCAACAACCTGCTCTCGGCGCAACGCCTCGACCAGAAAGGGCTCAAGCTCAACCTGCGCCGGGACAATCTCTCCGAACGAGTGACCGACTATTTCCGCTCCCGCCAGTTTTCCCTACCCAAAGCCGGAACCATGCGTCTCGACATCGAACCGGAACTGTACACCGATCTCGACGTCGAGGCCCTGGAAACGATCTTCCGCAACCTGCTGGAAAATGCCATCCTCTACGCCTCCGGTTCCCCCGTCGTCGAAGTCACCCTGAAACGCCAGGGGCGCAAGGCCCACCTGACCTTCAGCGACCAGGGCAAGGGGGTTCCCCGGAAAGAACAGAAGAAGGTTTTCCGCATGTTCTACCGGGTCAAGCACCCCGGAGAGACGATCCGCGGTTCGGGCCTCGGCCTCTTCATCGTCCAGGCTCTGACCCGCATGCATCGCGGCAAGGTCTGGCTCACCAGCGAGGGCGTCGGCAAGGGGGCCAGCATCCATCTGATGCTGCCCCTGCGCAAGCCGCCGACGGACAAGGACGCCTAAATGCCGAAACCGCACCTGCTTCTGGTCGAGGATGAACCGGGTATCGCCCGCGGCCTGGTCTTCAATCTGGAGGAAGACGGCTTCCGCGTGACCCACGTGGAAACCGGCGAGGAAGCCCTGGACCTGGTCTGGGAGGAAAATTTCGATCTGGTGGTGCTGGATGTGATGCTGCCGGGCATCAGCGGCATGGATGTCTGCGAGGAGATCCGCCGCCACGATCCGCGTCTGCCGATCATCATGCTCACCGCTCGCGGCGAGGAACAGGACCGGATCGAGGGACTGGCGACCGGCGCCGACGATTACCTGACCAAACCCTTCAGCTTGGATGAGTTCCTGCTGCGCATCAAGGGGATGCTGCGCCGCTCCGAATGGTACCGCTCGGGCGGGGGAGCGGGACGGGTGTACCGCTTCGGCGACAACGAAATCGACCTGAAAGAGCAAAAAGCCCAAACGGCACGGGGAGAAATCGGCCTGACCGAACTGGAAGTGAAGATGTTGCGGACCTTTTTCCGTAACGAAGGCGAAACCCTGAGCCGCGCCGAGCTCCTGGCGGCGGTCTGGGGCATGGCGCCGGACACGGAAACCCGCACCCTCGACAACTTCATCGTGCGCATGCGCAAGTACTTCGAGGCCGACCCCGCCAACCCGGCGCACTTTCATACCGTCCGCGGCCGCGGCTATCGCTTCAGCCGCCAGGGAAAAACTTGAAAGGGGAGCCATTCGGCTCCCCTTTCGAATTACGCTTTGATCGCCTCCAGGA
>CALJLX010000433.1 GCA_937982495.1 uncultured Desulfuromonas sp. | reverse complement strand
TCATCCCCGGGATGATACATTTTCTGGACCCCGCTTGTCCCGCCTTTTTCCACGGTGCAGAAAAAAGACATGAATTGGGGATCGCGCAGGCCCGAGGTGAAAGACTCGGTATGCATGTTGTGCTCGTCGTCGTAAACCGTCTGATCCCGCTTGCCCGGCGAGGTGTAGACGATTTCGTTGGTGGTCGTGACCTCCTCGACGAAGTAGTTGATGCTCTTGTCGAAAACCGCCGCCAGCTTCATCAGGATCTCCACCGAAGGGATCGTCAGGCCCCGCTCGATCCGTGAAATCATATTCGACGACACCTTGGAGCGATCGGCCAATTCTTGAATGGTGAGATCCCGCTTGAGGCGGATGTTTTTCAGTTTTTTTCCGACAATTTTCTTGATTTTCATAACGTTTTCCTTCCGGGGACGGCTTTTTTCGGGCGACGGATCAATGCGCCAAATCCGGCGCCGGAGAAACCACCCACATCACGATCGTCTGGCCGTCGTGGAGATTCTTCCAGGTATGGGGCAAGGAGGCCTTGAAGACCAGGGAATCCCCCTTCTCCAGCATGTAAGCGTCGCCGTTGACCACAAATTGCAAGCAGCCTTCGAGGACCAGGGCGAACTCTTCCCCGGTATGAATCATCCCGCCCTCGCCGCTGCTGCAATCCTTCTCCAGGGCGTCGTAGAACACCGCGAAATTGGGATCGCGGATACCCTGGGTGAGGCTGCGGATCTGATGTTTATCCTCGAAGAAAAAGATTGGCTCCCCCTGTCCGGCCTTGGTAAAAACGACGGTTGATCCTTTTTCCGCCTCTTCGACAAAGTAGTTGATGCTCATGCCGAAGGCGTTGGCCAGTTTCATCAGGATTTCGACGGAAGGCACGGTCAAGCCACGCTCGATCCGGGAAATCATGTTGGAGGAGACGCGCGAGCGATCCGCCAGATCCTGGATGGTCATCTCGTTCTTCAAGCGGGTGGATTTGAGTTTCTTGCCGATCAGTTTTTTGACCATGAAAAGCCCCCAGCAGCGGTTAAATAGAATAGCGTTTTATCATCGTCAAAACAGGCTGTCAATACGAATAGGGGAAATTTATTCCATATTTTGGGTCCAGGTTAGAAAAAGGTTGTGAACCAAATTTTTCGAACTGGTTGACAAGGCTTTCGAAATGCCTATAATCACGATCCAATTCAAAGGAGGCGACATGGAACCCAGGCACCAACAAGTTCTCGACAAGGCCCTGCGGGAGGAAGCGCTCAGCCGCGAGGAAGCCCTCGGGATTCTCACCGCGCAGGGAGCAAACCTCGGTTTTATCCTCGCCGGAGCGCAACTCCTTCGGGAACGGAGTTTCGGTCGCAAGGTGCGATCCTGCGCCATCGTCAACGCCAAGTCGGGGCGCTGCGCCGAAAACTGCGCCTTTTGCGCCCAATCTTCCCATCACCGGACCGAAGCCCCGGTCTATCCCCTGAAAAGCGCCGGCGAGATCGTGGCGGAGGCACGAAAAGCCGCCGCCGTCGGCGCTCACTGCTTCGGCATCGTCACCAGCGGCAGCCGCGTCACACCCGGGCGGGAATTCGACGAGTTGCTCGCGGCGATCCGCGAGATCCGGGCGACAACCGCCATCCACCCTTCCGCCTCCCTCGGCATACTTGATAAGAATACGGCCACCGCCCTCGTTGATGCGGGCTGCGTCACCTATCACCACAATCTGGAAACCGCCCGCTCCTTCTTCCCGCGGATCTGCACCACCCACGACTATGAAGAGGATATCGCCACGGTCAGGGTTGCCAAGACAGTGGGCCTGCGGGTATGCTGCGGCGGGATTCTCGGTCTCGGCGAGTCGCCGGAACAGCGGCTGGAGCTGGCCCTGACCCTGCGCGAATTGGAGGTCGATTCGGTGCCGCTGAATTTTCTCAATCCCATCGCCGGCACGCCGCTGGCGGGGAGCGCCTTTCTGACTCCCCTCGACTGCCTGCGCGCCGTCGCCCTCTTCCGCTATCTGCTGCCGAAGACGACTCTTCGCGTCTGCGGAGATCGGAAGAGCACACGTCTGAACTCCAGTCACGAATCACCAT
>CALJLX010000432.1 GCA_937982495.1 uncultured Desulfuromonas sp. | reverse complement strand
CGACCACCGAGATCTACACTCTTTCCCTACACGACGCTCTTCCGATCTACGTATGTCTGATTTCGGCACACTGGAAAGTCGCGTTCGTCGCAAGTCCCTACTCAGCAAGGTCTGCAAGGCGGAAGACACCATCAAGTACTTCCAAGCTGGGCAGAATCTGCTGTGGTCGGGCTTCACCCCCGCCGGCTACCCGAAAGAAGTCCCCATCGCCCTTGCCGACTACGTTGAAGCCAACAAGTTGCAGGGCAAGATGAAGTTCAACCTGTTCATCGGCGCTTCCGTCGGGGCCGAAACCGAGGACCGCTGGGCGACTCTCGACATGATCGACCGCCGCTGGCCCTATCAGACCGGCAAAAATATCGCCGCCGGCATCAATGCCGGCCGCATTCGCATGGGCGACAAGCACCTGGGGCACTTCGCCCAGGACATCAGCTACGGCTTCTACACCGAAAACGGTCGCTACGACATCGGCATCATCGAAGTCTCCGCCATCACCGAAGACTGCGGTCTGGCCCTGACCACTTCTTGCGGCATCGTCGCCGAAGCCATCAACCTGTGCGACAAGATCATCATCGAGGTCAACACCGGACAGCCCTCCTTTGAGGGGATGCACGACATCCACATGCAGCAGAAGCCGCCTCACCGGGCTCCGTTCCTGATCACCGCGGCCGACACCCGCATCGGCTCCCCCTATGTTCCCTGCGACCCGGACAAGATCATCGCCGTGGTCGAGTCGAAGCGCCGCGACAAAGGTCGTGCTTTCTCCGAAATGGACGACACTTCCGACGCCATCGCCGGCCACATCATGGACTTCTTCGCCCACGAAATCAAAATGGGCCGGCTGCCCAAGAACCTGCTGCCGCTGCAGTCGGGCGTAGGCTCCATCGCCAATGCCGTTATCGGCGGATTGGCCAAGGGCCCCTTCACCGATCTTTCGGTCTACACGGAAGTTCTTCAGGACACCATGCTCGACTTCTTCGACGGCGGCAACCTGCGCTGCGCTTCGTCCTGCTCTCTGTCCTTGTCGGAAACCCCGGGCTTCCCGCGCTTCTTCGACAATTGGGAAAAATACTTCAGCAAGATCGTCCTGCGCCCCCTGTCAATCTCGAACGCGCCGGAGCCGATCCGCCGTCTCGGGTGTATCGCCATGAACACCCCGGTCGAGTTCGATATCTACGCCCACGCCAACTCCACCCTGGTCGGCGGCACCCGGATGATCAACGGCCTCGGCGGCTCCGGCGACTTCCTGCGTAATGGCTACATCAAGATCATGCACTCCCCGTCAACCCGTCCGTCCAAGACCGACCCGAACGGGATCACCTGCGTCGTGCCCAAGGCGCCGCACATCGACCATACCGAGCATGACCTCGACGTACTGGTCACCGAGCAGGGCCTGGCCGACCTCCGCGGTCTCTGCCCGCGTGACCGCGCCAAGAAGATCATCGAGAAGTGCGCCCATCCCGATTACAAGCCGATTCTTACCGATTACTTCGAAATGGCCAAAAAGGAAACCCTGGCCAAGGGCATCGGTCATGAACCCCAGCTCTTCGACCGCGCCTTCAAGATGCAGTTGAACCTGGCCCAGAACGGCACCATGAAGATCAAGAACTGGGACATCAAAGTCGATCTCTGCGAATAATCGACTGCTCCGCTCGATTAAAGCCCCGCCGGGAAACCGGTGGGGCTTTTTCGTTTTCGGCCCGCCACTCTTCGTTGACGCCCTCCAGCTCATCTGTTAAATTCCGTGAAATATCATCAAGCCCAAGCCAAGGAGCGATACGATTATGAGTGAAGAGAAAAACCCCGTCGTGCTGATGGAAACCTCCATGGGGGACATTAAAATCGCGCTGAACCACGAAAAGGCCCCGATCACCGTCAAAAATTTTCTCGACTATGTGGATGCGGGTTTTTATGAGGGAACGATCTTCCACCGGGTCATCGACAACTTTATGGTTCAGGGGGGCGGCATGACCTCCGACATGAAGGAAAAGAAAAACAGCGCCCCGATCAAGAACGAGGCCGACAATGGCCTGCCCAACGCGCGCGGCAGCATCGCCATGGCCCGAACCCAGGTCGTCGATAGCGCAACCTCCCAGTTTTTCATCAATTTGGTGGATAACACCTTTCTTAATCACCAGTCGAAAAGCCCTGCGGGATACGGCTACGCGGTCTTCGGCCAGGTCATCGAAGGCATGGAGGTAGTCGACGCCATCCGCAAGGTGAAGACCGGCAACAAAGGCTTTCATCAGGATGTTCCGGTGGAAGCGGTGACGATCGAAAAAGTCAGTCGGGTTGCCCAATAATCGAGCTCAATACTTGCCAGTCCCAACGAAAAAGCCGGAATTCGATAAATTCCGGCTTTTTCGTTGGTTGCCCCGCCGCCCCGTGCTACAGTCATTTTAATACACTGTTCTGCTTGCTTTTCCACGGGGCTCAACATGACGGAGCTGTCTTGGTTCGGAAAACTCTACCGAACCTATTACGGATTCAAGTTTTATCTTTTGCGTAAGGAAAGAAGGGAACGGCAGGCTTCGGGGGTCCGTCAAGGATTCGTCGGCGTGCAGATCGACGGCCTTTCGGCTCCCCATCTCCGCCGGGCCCTCGACTTAGGCTACATGCCCCATGCCCGGCGCTATCTTGATCAAGGCCATGTCCTTCTGGAATATGAAGCCGGCTTGCCGAGCACCACGCCCGCCGCCCAGGCCGCGATTTTTTACGGCGACAGTGGCGGCATCCCCGCCTTCCGCTGGTTCGAACGAGCCGCCGGGCAACTGATCAGCTGCAACGACCCCGACCACGTCCAGCATTTTCGCGAAAAACTCTTTCACGACAAAACCGGGCTGCTGGACGGCGGCTCCTCCTATTCGAATATTATCGACGGCGGCGCCGCGCGCAGTGTCTTCACCGTCTCCTCCCCCCATCCCCAGACCCTTTTCGGGCGCTTCGGCGGCCTGCGCTTCATGCTTCTCGCCTTGCTCCATCCCCTTCGTATCTGTCGCATGTTCGGCGCCACCCTGGTCGAATATGTGACGGACGCCTACGAGCGCTGGCATTACCGGAAAACCCGCCCCTGGCGGGTAAGCGAGGGGCTCTTCCCGCTGATCCGGGTGCTGTGCAACGTGGTATTGCGGGAACTGCAAACCCTGGGGGTCTTGGCCGATATCTATGTGGGGGTACCCTATATCTACACGACCTACAGCGGCTACGACGAGCTTGGCCACCACTTCGGCCCCGGCTCCCCGGCGGCATTGAAGAGTCTGCGCCACACCGACAAACGCATCGGCGAAATCCTGCGCATGATCCGCCATGCCGCCGGCGCCGATTATCAGTTGGTCGTCCTCTCCGACCACGGGCAGACCCCCGGCTATCCTTTTCACAACCGCTTTGGCGCCACCCTCGGCGATGCCATCAGCGCCTTTCTGAAAAAAAACCAGCGGGCCGCCGTCTCCAGCGGACCGCTGGAATTCACGGCCGTTCAACTCGATTATCTGCGGGCGGAACTGGATACGCGCCCCAGCCACTGGCGCGACCGGATCTATCGGGCGACGAAAAAACGCTTGCAGAAAAAAATCCGCGATCTGGTGCCGGAAACCATCAAGATCGATCAAGAGGGCGGCGTAGTCGTCACCTATTCCAGCTCCCTCGCCCACCTCTACATCACCGGCTATGGGCAACGCCTGCGTGCGGCCGAAGTCGAGCAGGAGCAACCGCTCCTGCTGCGCTTCCTCAGCCGGCACCAAGGGATCGGCTTCGTCCTGGCGCGGGGCGAAGGTTCAGAGATCTGCTGCTATCACGATGGTGGACGAACGGTCGGCTCCGGAGAGTGCGCGCCGGCTCCGGAAGAACTGGCATTTCTACGTCCCTACGGCGAGCCGGAGACCCTTTGGCCGCGCCTGGTCGACTTCGCGCTTGATGACGCCTGCGGTGACCTGATTCTCTTCGGCGCCTACGACGGCGAACGCATCGCCTGTTTCGACGATCAGGTCGGGGGACACGGCTCGGTCGGCGGCGAGCAGTCGCGCCCCTTCGTGATCCTGCCGAGCAATCACCCTTTGGCCGGCCGAAACGACCTGGTGGGCAACGACTTCCTCTACCATGAGGTTTTCAAACCGCTCAGAAACGACCCGCCGTCGGCACCGCCGTCACATATTTGAGGTAGCGCCCCTCGGGGAAACTCGTCGTAAAGGGGAAATCCTCCCCCTGTCCGGCGATACGGATAACCCGCAACCCCTGCCCTTCCTGCAAAGCTCCGCGCCGCAACTCCTTGAGATAATCGGCGATATCCACTTTCTGATGATTGGATGACGCCAGGAGCAAGCCTCCCGGCTCAAGAACAGGCAGTACGGCGGCGACCAGGTCCGAGGTGCCGCCGCGGGTGGTGAAACGGCTCTTCTTGGTAGTGGAAAAACTGGGGGGATCCATCAGCACCACATCGAAGCGCCGCCCCTGCTGCCGCAGAACACGGAGAACCTCCAGGCAATCATCGACGATGAATTCATGCCGCCGCGGGTTAAGCCGATTCGCCGCGAAATTCTCCTCGGCCCACTTGAGATAAGGGGCCGAGGCGTCGACGCTGGTCACCCGTCCGGCTCCGGCGCAGGCGGCGGCCACGGAAAAGGCGCCGGTATAGGAAAAAAGGTTGAGTACCGACTTTCCCGCGACCCTCTTCATGAGATCCCGACGGTTTTCCCGCTGATCGAGGAAGAGTCCGACGTGCAGCCCTTCTTCGAGATCGACAAGAAAATTCAATCCGTTTTCCAGCACCGAAAAGCGTCCCTCCCGCCCCTGCCCGGCCAGAAGACGGCTGTATTTCCTGCCGGGGGTTGCCGCTTCCAGCTCCCGGGTATTTTGCGGGCGGCGCTTTTCGTAGATTCCCAGGGGCTGAAACTCCTGCTCCAGCACCCGGGCCAGCAGGGGCAGATGCCGCCGCCAACTCTCGGCGTAAAGCTGAACCAGAAGAAAGTCTCCATAGCGATCGATGGTCAGACCGGGAAGTCCGTCCCCTTCGCCGTTGATCAGCCGGTAGGCCGTGGTCTCCTGGAAATCAAGCACCTGAAGGCGCAAGCGCCAGGCTTCCGCCACCCGTTGACGAAGCCATTCCTGAGTCAATTTCATCGGCCCGAATTCGAGAACCCGAGCCACGACCCTTTCACCCGGATCGAGCAGGGCGGTGGCCAGCAAGCGGTTCTCTTCGTCGCAAAGAGCGATGAGATCCCCCCGAGTCCCTTGCGGCCAGCGTTTCGTATAGCGGTCCTCGATCACCCAAGGGTGTCCCAGTTCGAGCATGCGCTGGGTCTCGGGTCCGACCACAAAAGCTCCCTGGCTCATATGAATGCTCCTTGAAAAATGGTGTAGGCATGAATTGTAGCGGTGGCACGGGCCGACCACCAAGGGGAAAAGAGTCGCTGGCGGGATTGCCCCTATGTTAATATTCCCGACTCGGGATTACTACCGCAAGGAGAAGAGATGAACGAAACGAGAAAAACGCGGGGAGAGATGGCCATCGAAGAGGTCATGGAAACCCTGCCCCCGGAATCGGAACGCTATCAGGTTCTGGCGACCGCCCGGGCCTTTAAATCCTCATGGGTCGCTTTGGGAGAACGGTTGCTGCGGGTCAAGCGCGGCGGACTTTTTCAGGAATGGGGCTACGCCAATTTCGAAGATTACTGCGCCCAGGAAATCCGCATCAAGAAGCCGACCGCCCAGAAACTGACCCTGGCCTACGACTTTCTGGAACGGGAAGAGCCGCAACTTGTTCCCCGTCAGGGAGAAATCGCCCCCGTTCCGGATTACCGGTCCGTCGAACTCTTGCGGCAGGCGCGGGAGGAAAAGGGTTTTTCAGACGAGGACTACGCCGGATTACGACGGGCGGTTCTCGAAGAAAACCGGAGCCACCCCACGGTGCAGAAACGGTTCAAGGAAGTGGCGACGGCCCAAGTGGGCGGGCTCTCCCCCGGCGAAGATCTGCGCGGGGCACTGCAGACCGCCCGCCGTCTGGCGAGCCAGCTTGAACGGCTCGGAGCCACCCCGGGACAAGTCCCGACCGATCTTACTCGGCTTATCCCCTGGCTGGAAACCCAGCTTGAGACTCTCGAAGCAACGGATCTAGGGGACTGACCGCTACCCGCCGATGGGCAACCAGCGATAGGCGAATGCCAGAAAAAGCGTTCCTGAAACACACAGAAACAAATAGAGCAACAACACCCGCTTGCGAAACATGGAAATAAAAATGGCCATGACCGGTAGAGCCGTCACCGGCCCACCGATGAGCAGGGCGATCCCCGCCCCCTTGGCGAGAGTGATACCCTCCCCAACTTCCGGCGAAACAAATCCGTAGAGCATGGCGGCGGCGGTGACTTGCGGCAGATGCAGAGGAATGGTCGCGAAGGTCAGGGTCAAAATGGGTGCGATCCCCTCGCCGGAGAGCAGCGCCGCCAACCAGTCCGTGGGGATAAAGGTCGACGCAACCACTTCGATCACCAGGCCGATCAGGGCAAAGCGCCCAATCTTGAGCAGCCCTTCCCAGAATTTGGCTAAAAACACCAGAAATTTGTTATGGGTGCAGCGATCGACCCGATGCGAGAGCTGTTTGCCGCAATCACAACGCAACTCCTCCACCGGATACTCCGGGTCGTGAAAATCGCCCTTGGGAAGGACTTTACGAAAAAGGCGTTCTTCGGTAAACCCGTAACGGCGCAAAAAGTGCGTGGCGTAGCCGGCATACAATCCCATGAACAGGGCGCAGATCAGCACGACATTGGCCCAGAGGGTGCCCAACTCCCAGTTCAGAAGGGTATAGCCAGCCGGGCTCATGAGCGGCGAGGTGACCAACAGCGACATGGCGGGCGCCAGGGGCAAGCCCGCCAGCAACAGGGAAATAACCAGGGGCAGGGTAGCGCAGGCGCAGAGAGGACTGATCAGCCCCAACAGCGTGGCTAAAATGATGGAGAGACCGCCGAAGTGGGTCAGGGCCTTGCGGATCTTGACATGCCATTTAAAGGTTCGGATGACCGCTTCCAGGAGGACCCCCAGCAGCAGAAAAGGCAGGATATAAAGAATTTCACGCCAGAGCCCCGTACCCAGTTTGACGATTAACTCACTCCAGTTTTCCATGTCCGCGCCGATCATCCCTTCGGTTAAGATTCTGTCCGGTCCCGGGCCGGACAGACGGTTTTTCGCCAGCCCCCCCCAGTTGATTGCAGCGGCGGTGATCATCCACGAAAACCAGCAACGCCGCAGAACATAGGCTAGCAAAAGCTATTCCAGATGGAGCGGGTATCAAACCACCCGGATCATAAATTCCGGGCAGGCCGGGGCGCAATAACCGCACAGAATACAACGCCTGGCATCGACCCGCGCCTTGCCATCGATAACGGCCAAGGCATTATTGGTACAGGCCGCGACACAGCAACCGCATCCCGCGCAGAAACGATCCATGATTTTCAGACGCCGCCGCCGCGATTCAAGATCCAACCAAAGGGAGTCATCCAGAGATGCGCCAGAGAAGAGCGCAACATTGGCGTCAACCTCGGCCTTGGATAACATCCCGACGGCCACCCCATGAACCCCGGGCACGTTACGGACAAAATCTAGGCTGTCCCGCGCTTGCGCGATTAGATTACCGCCAGCCAAGGCCTTCATGGCATAGACCCCTTTACCAGCGGCGGCCACTTCCGCGATCGCCGCAGCCATCTCCGCCACCGATCCATCCAGAATTCCCATCCCCTGACGATTGATCAAGGGATGAACCACGGCGATTTCCGGGTGTCGCGCCGCCTTTCGGACCGCGGCAATATAATGCGTAGACAGACCCACATGGCCAATTTTTCCCTCGTGCCGCATCTCTAGCAGGAGGTCGATTATCGCGGCACGCTCGGCAAAGGGATCGGCAATCCGCGCGGCATGAACATGAACGATATCCAAGCACTCGACTCCGAGTTCGCGCAGCGCCTGCTCCACATGTTGCCGTGCGAGTTTCGGGTCGCTGGCATGGGTCTTACTGGCCAGATGACAGGATCCATGATAGCCCTTGAGCGCCGCGCGAATGTGTCCGAAGGTCCCATAGAGGGCAGCCGTATCAATCAGATTGACCCCGTGTTCGAGGGCATGCCGGAGCAGATGCCCGGCCTGATCCAAGGGCAGATCCGCCTGCAAGGGGCCCAACGGCAGACTCCCGAAAATCAGGGGGCTGACGGCGATCCCGGTACTTCCCAACAAGACCTTATTCATGCTATCCTCCCAAAAATTTTCTCATGGGCAAACCACCTCACGCCTGAACCTGAGTTGTTCAAGTGCTATGCTTGGGTGAGATCAGCGAAAAACGGGGAGCAAGGAGAAGTTGATGTCGAACGATTTCAAAAACCAGGTCAAGGAACAGTTCGGCAAAACGGCTGACGGGTACGTGCGGGACCAGGGTTTCGCCCAAGGCGCCGACCTGATCGAAGCGGCAAAACTCCTGCAACCGACAAGCGACGACGTCATGCTCGATGTCGCCTGCGGCGGCGGACACACGGCCCTCTACTTTGCTCCCATGGTTCGTAGTGTGGTTGCATCCGATCTGACCATGCAGATGCTCAAAAAGGCCCAAGAGTATATCAGCGAAGAAGGGAGCGTGGATAACGTGACCTTCCGCGAAGCCGATGCCGAAGACCTTCCCTTTCCTTCCGGAGCCTTTACCCTCCTCACCTGCCGCATCGCCCCCCATCACTTTTCCGATGTCCCCCGGGCTTTACGGGAATTTCACCGGGTATTGCGCCGTCAAGGGGGACGAATGGTTATCATCGACACCCTGCTGCCGGAAGATCCGGTAATTGCCGAATTTTGCCAGACCATGGAAAAGATGCGGGACCCGACCCATGTCCGCGCCTATAGTCACAGCGAATGGATCGCAATGGTCGAAACCGCCGGATTCAAAGTCGTGACCACCAAAGTCTTTCACAAGACCCATGATTTCACCAGTTGGGCCAAGCGCGCCGGACTCCATCGCGATGGGATTAAAAACCTCAGCCAATACTTCATCAACGCCCCCGCGAAGGTTCATGACTATTTTCAGATCGAAACCTTTGCCGGCGAAGTTGAAAGCTATACGGATCAGAAGGTACTGGTCTACGCCACCCGCCTCGAAAAAAAATAATCTGCAAGACAAGACGCCTCGTAGGCGGAAACATAAGCTTCAACAACCATTTTTTACGGCTTCGCTGCGAAATTCCTTTCCATTCGGCAGCTCCGTTAGATGGGTCGCTTGTGAACAAACTAAAAAAGGCCCGCCTCGAATGAGGCGGGCCTTCTGGAAAAATTTCGGCGGCGACCTACTT
>CALJLX010000431.1 GCA_937982495.1 uncultured Desulfuromonas sp. | reverse complement strand
GCAGATGCAGAATTACGGTCGACGGCTTTCCCTGCGCTCGACCACGGTCTATGGCGGGGTGAACATCCAGGCCCAGATCGAACGGCTGCATCGCGGCGTCGATATTCTGGTGGCGACGCCGGGGCGACTCCTCGACCATGCCGAGCGCGGGACGGTCGACCTCTCCCACATCGAGTTCCTGGTGCTGGACGAGGCCGACCGCATGCTCGATCTCGGCTTCATCGACGACATCCTCAGGGTCGCCGAATATCTGCCCGAACAGCACCAGGGGCTGCTCTTTTCCGCCACCTACTCGCCGAGCATCCGGCAGTTGGCCGATGAGCTGCTCGATCACCCGCGCCGCATCGAAGTGGCGCGGCGCAATCTCGCCGCCGACGCGGTGACCCAGACCGTCTACCCGGTGGAACGCCGGCGCAAACGGGAGATGCTCTCGCACCTCATCCGCAAGGGGGAGTGGAGCCAGGTGCTGGTCTTTACCCGCACCCGCTACGGCGCCGACCAACTGACCGAGGAGCTGCTCTTCGACGGCATCAAGGCGGCGGCCATCCACAGCAACAAGAGCCAGTCGGTGCGCACCCGCACCCTGGCGGAGTTCAAGCGCGGGGAATTTCGGGTGTTGGTAGCGACGGATGTGGCGGCCCGTGGCCTCGATATCGAACGGCTCCCTTATGTGGTCAACTACGAGCTTTCCCAGGTGCCCGAGGATTATGTCCATCGCATCGGCCGCACCGGCCGGGCCGGGGAAGGGGGCGTGGCCCTGTCGCTGGTCTGCCCGCAAGAACAGCCGCTGCTGGCCGCCATCGAAAAACTGCTCAACTACGCCATCCCGCAAAAAACCATCGCGGAATTCCCGCAGGTTGCGGTCAAGCGGGGGGTGAAAGCGAAACCCGCCGCGCCGGGCAAGCGGCCGGCCAAGGCCAAGAAGAAATCTCCGGTCCCGGCCGCCAAAGCCGCCCCTGCGCCCAAACCGGCCGCTCCGGCCAAGCCCGCCCCGTCCCGCCGGAAAACCGTCTCGACGCAACGGCCCGCCCCAAAGACCGGGCGCCGGGGGGCGCGGTCCTGACCCCTGTTCGGCAGCGCACGACCTTGCCGCAGAGTCGTCGTCCCGCCGCACGGGTGAGGTGAACAAAGATGAAGACAAAACAACCCAGACTGCGCAAGCAACCTGGGTTGTTTTGTCTTCATTTGTAATGGCCGAGGGGGCCGGGGGTCAGCAGGCTGAAGAGCTCATAGAGCAGGGTAAACGCGAGAGAAGGGTCGAGCAGCGGCTGGATGATTTTCGCCGACTATTGACTTTTATCTTGGGAAGAAACAAGCGGTGGAATCGGCGGAAGAAAAACTTTCCCGGCCCGGAATAACGAGATTTGTCGGATTTCAAGATCTGACCCCGAAGCCCTCCCCTTACGAGGTGGATTTAATCCTCTAAATTCATCTTAACAATTCGAATTCCACTAACCAAAAAGCCAAAAGCCGCTCGCGGGCCAACAACCCGTAAGCGGCTTCCTTTTTTCAATCAATTCGCCTCATCTTTACCCTCCCCCGCCAATGCACGCCATCGTCAATCCACGGCAAAACCTTAGCGCGGACACATCCGTTCGGCAAGGGAATTTTCAGGGTTTCACCCCGACGTGAACGGTGGCGATGCCGAAGGTCTGCTCATGATAAACGACCTGGGTGAATCCGGCTTCCTCCATCATCTTCTTGAAGGTTTCCTGGTCGGGAAATTCGAGGACCGAGTCGGGCAGGTACTGGTAGGCGCTGCGCTTGGAGATCAGGCCGCCGATCCAGGGGAGCACCTTGCGGAAGTAGAAGTAGTAGATTTCCTTGAACAACCGGCTTTGGGGATTGGAAAATTCGAGGATCACCGCCTTGCCGCCGGGCTTGAGCACCCGGCACATCTCCCGCAGTCCGGCGGGGCGGTCGACGACGTTGCGGATGCCGAAGGCGATGGTGACGCCGTCGAACTGGCCGTCGGGATGGGGCATGGCCTCGCAGGGGGCGGTGACCAGGGTGATGCGGTCGCGATAGGGGGAACGGGCGATCTTCTCCTGGCCGACCTTCAGCATCCCCGGGGTCAGGTCGGCGCCGACGATGGTCAGCGAGGCGGGGGACTGGGCGGCGATTTCGAGGGCGACATCGCCGGTGCCGGTGGCGACGTCGAGAATTTTGCCGTTTTCGGGGAGATTCAGCTGTTTGACGGCAAAGGTCCGCCAGCGGCGGTCGATGCCGAGGGAGAGCAGGCGGTTGAGCAGATCGTAACGGGGGGCGATGGCGTCGAACATCTCGCGGATGCCGCGCCCTTTTTCGGAAAGATTGAACATGGTTTCACCTCATGAGGACAAGCAAAGCGACGGCAACTTTTAGCACATCCCCGGAAAGACTGTCAGCAAAAAAGCCTTCCCCCGCCCGCAAGGGCCGGTCTATACTCGCCGGCACCCCCCTCTTCCAGGAGCCTTCATGCTGCCGATCATCGTCACCGCCGCCATCCTCCGCCAGGGGGATACCGTCCTCATCACCCGCCGACCGCTGAAGAGCAAGCACGGCGGGCTCTGGGAGTTTCCCGGGGGCAAGCTCGACCCGAACGAAACCCCGCAGGAGGGGCTGCGCCGGGAACTGCGCGAGGAACTGGGGATCGACAGCGAAGTCGGGGATATTTTCGAGGTCGTCTATTTTCGCTATCCGCAAACGCCGGTGCTGATTCTGGCTTACGAGTGCCGGCACCTGGACGGCGTCATTCGGAACATTGAAGTGGCCGAGCACCGCTGGGTGCCGGTTGCCGAACTCAACCGCTACGACATCCTCCCCGCCGACGCCCCCATCATCGCCCGCCTGCAACGCTGAAGCCGAGTCTCCGCAAAAATCTTCAAGACCAATAAAACATAATTTATCAAAGCCCAAAAGATCCCTCTCCAGCCATGCCATCCAGAACCGTGATTCAATGGTTCAGGATACTTACGCAAAACAAAACAAAACAGAACAACACCCCGCCACACCGCCCCGGATGGTTCTCATCCCCCTTTTTTGAAAAATACCGTTGACACAAATAAAACGTCGTATTATTTTTTAGACGCCTTAGAGATACACTGTCGTCATCGACCCGGCCGAGAAAGGAGTTGCCCCTTGCCCAGTCGCGGGAAAGAAACCTACTCCATCCAGTCGGTGGAAAACGCCCTTAATGTTCTCGAAGCCCTGTGCGAGGATGACGACGAGGTCCGGATTTCCCGTCTCAGCGAGAAGCTCGGGATGAACAAAACGAGCGTCTTCCGCCTGCTCGCCACCTTCGAAAGTCGGGGCTACGTGGAGAGGGAGGAGCTTTCGGGCAAATACCGACTGGGCATCGCCGCTTACGAGATGGGACAGAAGTTCCTGTCGCGCATGGGCCTGCTGAAAAAGGCCCGGCCGGTGATGGAACGCCTGGTGCGCGAAACGAGCGAGGCCGTCTACCTGGCGGTGCGCCGCGACGGCGATCTGCTCTTTCTCGATGCGGTCGACACCCCCTTGCAGGTCAAGATCGTCTCATTGGTGGGCAAGCGCTACCCCCTGCCCCTTTCGGCGCCGGGCCGGGTGCTGCTGGCCGGGGCCTGGCGCAAGGAGAACGCCGCCGAATCCCTCCGGCCTCAGGATACGACCGGAACGGATCCCACGCTGCACAAAATTCTCGAACAGGGGTTCGGCGTCGACCACGACAGTCTCGGCGAAGGCGTCACCTGTCTGGCCGTCCCCCTCGTCGATCTGCACGACACCACCGTCGCCGCGCTGGCCATGATCGGCCCGGATTTCCGCATGCAGTCCCCCCTTCTCGAAAGCGAACTTCTTCCCCGCCTGAAGGACGCCGGCCAGATCATCTCCTCCAAACTGGGCTATCTCGGCCCGCATCTCAGTAAAGACCTTTACTGAAACGCCATTTCCATTTATAACTAGACGAAACCCCAAACGGAGGATGAAAATGGCCGCCAAGGAGCGCGTCTACGTCAATTTCTTCCGCCCCTCGTCCGCCAACATGAAGGCCGAGGCGCGCATCGCCGCCATCGTCATTCTCTTCTGGGCGCTGCTCAGCTACCTGCTGCCCCTGTGCATCTTCCTGGCGGGACTGGGCGATCCCGCGGGGATGGGGGAGTCCTTCTTCACCCGCACCCGTTTTCTCGGTTTTCCCCTCCACTACTGGCTGATCGCCCAAGGCTGCACCATCGGCTATATTTTGCTGTGCAAACTCTACTGCCTGCTCTGGGATCGCAAGGTTTCCCGCCTCCCCCGCTAGAGTCGCCCCCGGCGCAAAGGACTTACCGACGTGAAACGAAAAACCCTGATCCCGCTTCTGGCGCCCCTGCTTCTTGTTCTTTTCGCCGGCGATCTCTTCGCCACGGGAGAAGAGATCTTCGAAATCGAACAGGGTTTCAAGCTGATTCCGGCGGTCATCATGATCTCGCTCCTCTGCGTCTACGTGGGCGTCGGCTTTCTCTCCAAGGTCTCGGATACGTCCGGCTACTGGGTGGCCGGCCAGGGAATCGGCAAGTTCGGCAACGGCGCCGCCATCGCCTCGGACTGGATGTCCGCCGCCTCCTTCATGGGGGTCGCCGGGCTGCTCTACCTGAAAGGCTGGTTCGGCCTCGGCTACATCATCGGCTGGACCGGCGGCTACGTGCTGCTGCTCTGCCTGATCGCCGCCCAGCTGCGGCGTTTCGGCAAATACACCATCCCCGAATTCCTCGGCGACCGCTTCGACTGCCATGTGGTGCGCCTGCTCGCCGCCTCGGTCACGGTCATCATCGCCATCACCTACGCCGCCGCCCAGTTCAAAGGGATCGGCTTGATCTGCGGCTGGATCTTCGGCATGAGCTACACCGCCAGCGTCTTCTTCGCCGCCGGGGTGGTCACCGCCTACATGCTCATCTCGGGGATGGCCGGAGTCACCCGCAACCAGCAGATTCAGTACGTGGTCCTGATCTCGGCCTTCATGATCCCTCTCTGGGTGCTGATCCAGAAAGCCGGCGGCGCCGGCATCCTGCCGCAACTGGAGTACGGCCCGATCCTTTCCGGACTGATGGAGGGCAAGGTCGCGGGCGGCTCCCTGGGCGCCGAGGAGGCCCTGGAACTGCGGCGGACCTTTCTCCCCTGGGGAACCGGCAACTTCTACCAGTTCATCGCCCTGGTCTTCACCCTGATGGTCGGCACCGCCGGCCTGCCGCACATCATGATCCGCTTCTACACCGTGAAGAACGAGGATATCGCCCGCAAGTCGGTACTCTGGGGGCTCTTCTTCATCGGCCTGCTCTACTGGTCGTCACCGGTCTACGCGGTGCTCGGCAAATTCTGGAACCCCACCGGCGGCACCACCGTCGCCGACGTCATCATCCTCTCCGCCCCGGAACGGGCCAACCTGGGCATCGCCTATATCGGCTACCTCGCCTCGGGGGCCATGGCCGCCGGGCTCTCCACCGTCGCCGGGCTGCTCATGGCCGGCGCCTCGGCCATCGCCCACGACTGGTACGCCACGGTGCTGCGCCCCGAATGCACAGATAAACAGGCGTTGATGGTTGGGCGCATTTTTACCGCCATCCTTTGCGTCGTCGTCATCGCCATCGCCCTCAATCCTCCGGCCCTCATCGCCCAGATCGTCGCCATGGCCTTCGCGATTGCCGGCAACACCATCTTTCCCGCCGTGGTTCTCGGCATCTGGTATTCCCGAGCCAACAAGTACGGCGCCCTGGCCGGGATGGTCTGGGGTTTCGGCATGACGGTGCTGGCCATGGCCGGGTGGATTCTGAAGATCGACTTCTTCGGACCCGAAGGCTGGATCCCGGCCACCTCGTCGGCGCTGATCGTCTGTCCCATCGCCTTCCTGCTCAACATTATTGTCT
>CALJLX010000430.1 GCA_937982495.1 uncultured Desulfuromonas sp. | reverse complement strand
CAGCAGGCCGCTCAGTCCCGAGGCTTCGATGAGTTCGGCGCCGTCCTCGACGAGGATGTCGAGCAGGGCCAGACGGTATTCCCGGTTCGGTACCCGCCAGTAGCCGGGATAGCGGTTGCTGACGCGGACCTGGCGGGTACGGCGGAGGATTTTCAGCAGGAAGCGGTCGCGGGTACGGCGGCTGACGTAAAAGGTGGGGATGCCCACCGCCAGGCCGAAAAAGATCTGGCGCCGCTCGCTTTCGGCCACCGGGTCGTCGGGGATGTGACGGTGGCGGACTTCCCCGGAGGCCAGATATTTGAAGGCCAGGCCGGTGAGCAGGGCTTGCAGGCCGGCGGCGCCGCCGAGATCCTCCCCCAGGCTGTGGAACAGGCTGTAATGACGCCCTTCGAAGCCGGTGAACCCGATGTTGCCGTGTTCCCGCAGCTTGAAGAACTGATAGAGGGACATTTGCCGGTCGAAAACCCCCATCGCGTCCAGATCCGCCTTGAGCCGGTTCTGGTTGCCGAGACGGCCGTCGAGGGCCGGACTGTTGGCGGTACTGAGAAAGGCCACCGGATAATCGATTAGGCGGAAGTCGGGAACCAGATCCCCGCGCAGGCCGAGCAGACGGCTCAGTCCCTGGTCGAGCCAGTCGGGACCGAAGGGGGTGAGCGAGTGGCCGCAGACCGAAAGGCTGGCTTTCTTTTTCCAGCGGCGCCAGAGCATGCGCAAATGGGTGTAGTCAAGTTCATGGGCGAGAAAGCCCAAAGCCGTTTCCGGATGAAAATCCTCGAAGCCGACCCGGTAGGGGGCGGCGCTGAAGGTGCCGGCGAAGAGGGGCAGAAAGTGCTCCTGGATCTTGATCGCCAGATCCCCCAGGTATTTTTCCTCGGCGGCGCCGTAGTCCGTCGTTCCTTCGCTCATCCGTTGCGTCAGGCGGCGACTGCCGAGGCTGATGTGGGTGCCGTTGTTGGCCAGGCTGATGTTCGACATGTTCGGGAGCAGCACCAGGTTGTTGCTGATGATCCCCGCTTCGCGCAACTTGGCCACGGCGTTGAGCTTGGAGCGGCTGAGCACCTGATGACAGAGATGCATGTAGTGGTGCTTGGCTTCTCCCCGGTCCCAGCCCGACAGACAGGGACTCATGAAAAGCTCCCGGTAAAAGGCGTCGGGAATCAGGTCGTTGAGCTGCTTCTGCCGCAACGGCGGGTGCGGCGCGAAATAGATCAGCGCCCGCTGCCCCGTTTCGAGCAAGCCGAAATTCAGGTTGGCGTGACAGCTCAGCAGATGGGTAAAGAGAAAACGCTGTGCCGTCTCCCGCGCCAGGGCCGCGCCCATGCCCGTTTCCGCCCCCAGGGTCACGACCTGGAAGGAGAAGGTTTCCGGCGAGGTGTTGTCGCTCAGGTAATGATTCATCAGCCGTTCGCCGGTCGCTCTGACCGCCGGCGGCAAATCCGGATGGCGGTCGAGATGGTCGGCCAAGGCCAGTTTGACCAGATAGCTCACGGGAACCCGCAGTCGTTCTTCCCCGCCGCCGGTGCCGCCAAGGAGGAAGCGCCCGGCATCACCCCGCCGGCCCGCCGCCGGGTCACCCTTGTCGGCGAGCAGGTCCCGCTCGAGCACCCGCCGCGAGAAATTCCCGAGGCGGTTCATCGGCAGCCGCGCCCAGCTGTTTTCCCAAACTTTATCGGGGTTGCCGGCGAGAAAGTCCTCTAGGCGTTGCACCAGGCTGTGGGCCGTATCCCCGGCCCGGGCGCGGCGGCGCAGATTGGCGAGAAATCCCGAATGTTCGATGGTCAGGGGCAGGTCGACCGCGTCCCGGCCGCCGATCACCACCGCTTGCAGTTCCGTCTCCGAACCGGCGCTCAGGTCGCCGGCGGCGAAAGGAAGGGTGCCGGGAAGGTCCTCCAGGCGACAGCCGAGACGGTCGAGAATGAGGCGCGGATCGAAGCCGTGGTTGGGGGATCGAGTAAATCGTCGGCCGGGAATCAGCCGCAGCGCATGGGAGGATTGCATGCCGTTCTCCACGGGAGGGCCGGCATCCTTCGGACAGGCGCCGGACGTTACGGGAGCAGCATGAAGGGGAATTGTTGGGAATCGGTTGGGCGAAGATGAAATATCGATTGGGAAGC
>CALJLX010000429.1 GCA_937982495.1 uncultured Desulfuromonas sp. | reverse complement strand
TCGCCATCGCTCATCAGCGCCGCCGCCCCGGCTATTGGAAGATGCGCCAATAGCCAAGACCTTATCCCGTCTTCGTCTTTCTCCTCATTGGCATCACGAAAAAATCCGGCATACTTAGATTAAATGGGATGCCGGAAGCGCATGGGCCGCGCCATCCCCGAACGGAGGGCGGATGAATCTTCCCAATGCGATCAGCCTGTTGCGCATCCTTCTGGTGGCGCCCTTTCTCACGGCGGTCATTTATCGTCACTATCCCCTGGCCCTGGGGATTTTTCTGGTGGCCGGATTTTCCGATTTCCTCGACGGTTTCCTGGCCCGCCGCCTTGGGCAGAAATCCCTCCTCGGTGCTTTTCTCGATCCCTTGGGGGATCGCCTGCTGACCACCGTCGCCTATGTCGCCCTGGCTGTTCAGGGACTGTTGCCCCCCTGGCTGGCGGTGACGGTGGTGGCCAAGGATCTTTACGTGGCCATCGGCGCCGCCATCCTCTATGTCGCCGGCTACCGCTTCGTCGCCGCCGCCAGCCTCTGGGGGAAGTCGGCGACGCTTCTGCAGTTTCTGACGACCGGCCTGATTCTTCTGGCGGTGGTCGGTTTCTTCCCCTGGCCGCTCTTGCCCCTTTTCCTCCTGACCGGCCTGATCACCATCGTCGCCTGTCTCGACTACATCCGCCAGGGGGTGCGGCTTTTCAGCGCTCACCCCGGCCGGGGAGGGGCGGAGTGACGGCCTGTTTTCGTTTTTGCGGCCGGCCCGCGGAAGCCCTATCCGTCGCGATCTTTTCCCCCGGGTCGGGTTTTTTAATGCATCGCGGCGGGAAGTTGGTGTAATCTATTCAAGTTACTTTACGATTCCCAAAGATCCCTGTGGTTGATTGACGAATCAACCCTCCCGCCGGTTTCCTCCTGTCAGGCTGCTCATGTCCTTTTCAAAAAAATCCTGGTCCCGTCGCAATCAGGTCGGCAGTTGGCGCGACTATCAATCTTCCCTCCCCAAACGTTACCCCCGTTGTGCTTGGCCGCGCGGCCGGAAGCGGCGGACCTTCCTCCCCGCCCCGGTTTTGCTCGGGGGTCTCGTGCTGCTGGCGCTTTTCGGCCTCTTCGGCTTCATGCGCGGGGGGGAGGACGCCGCCGCGACGGTCGCCGAGGCTCCCCCACCCGCTTCGCTGGTTCAGTCGCGGACACCGGCCCCCTTGCCGGACCCGCCGGCGTCAGCCGAGCCGGTTTCGGTGCCGGTGGCGGTTGCTTCGCCCGAACCGGTCGCCGAGCCCCTGCCTGAAGTCGACGGGCCGCTCAACCGGGAGCAGGTGCGGCAGTTGCTCGACCAGCGGATGTTCGCCAACCTGACCGAGAAGAATCTGATTCTGCCGGTCGCCGACGGCGTCTTGCAGGTGGAGACCAGCCTCGATCCCGATCTGCAAAATTTCCTGCTCGCCGGCCTTGACCGCAAGAATTCCCGTCATCTCGGCATTGTCGCCATGGATCCCGTCAGCGGGCGGGTGCTGGCCCTTGCCGGTTTCGACCGCACCGATGACGGGTGCAATCCCTGTCTGCAAAGCGAATTTCCCGCCGCCAGCATCTTCAAGATCGTTACGGCGGCGACGGCGGTCGATCTGCTCGGCTATTCCGCCGACTCGCCCATGCATTTCAACGGCGGCAAGCATACCCTCTACAAGGGGCAGCTGACCGAACGGGTCGACCGCAATACCACGACCGTTCCCTTCGCCGAGGCTTTCGCCGACTCGATCAATCCGGTCTTCGGCAAACTCGGCGAACTGCGCCTGGGCCGACCGCTGCTGGAACGGGCCGCCGCCACCTTCGGTTTCAATCAGCCTCTCGAAGTTGACGTCAGTCTCCCCCCCAGCCGCTTCCAGGTCGGCGACACTCCCTATAACTGGGCGGAGATCGCCAGCGGCTTCAATCGTCAGACGACCCTCTCGCCCCTGCATGGTGCGGCGCTGGTCGCGGCGATCCTCAACGACGGGAGGATGCCGTCGCAAACGGTCGTCGAGCGCATCGCCGACGAGGAAGGGGAACTGCTCTATCAGGCCGGGCCCGTGCCGGGACGCCGGATCATGTCCCCCCGCGCCGCCGGGGAACTGGAGCGGATGATGGAGGCCACTGTCGCTACCGGCACCGCCCGCAAGGCCTTTCGCGGTCACGAGACGGATGCGGTTCTGGCCAATCTGCGACTCGGCGGCAAGACCGGCTCGATCAGCAACAGCGCCCGCGACGTGCGCTACGATTGGTTCGTCGGCTATGCCAAGGAACGCCAGGGGAATCGACAACTGGTGGTCTCGGTCATGGTCGGTCACGAGGATTTCATCGGCACCCGCGCCGGCGAATACGCCCGCCGGGCGATCAGCCATTATTTTTCGTCTCCCGCCATAGCGCAGGGGGGGCCGGGGGCGCCCGTCGACGGGATCTGAGACCTCTCGGAGCTCCCCGTTGAAGACCACCGTCAACAGGAAGAATCTCCCATGAAAATGCTGCTGATCTATCCCCGATGGCCGAAGCTGGAGCGGCAGACCGAGTTTCATCTGCCGCCGCACGGGCCGGTGGTCTTCGCCGC
>CALJLX010000428.1 GCA_937982495.1 uncultured Desulfuromonas sp. | reverse complement strand
AAAGAACGCCTCATGGCTGATCGGCGGCTGTGCGTTGTTGCTGGCTCTGGGCGGTTGCCTGGAAAGCTCGGGAACCGGCGGTCAGCTTGCGAGCAACGTCCTGCGGAGTCTGTCGACCTCGGGTACCCAGGCCGCCGGACTGGATGAATCGACCGTCGCGGCCGGACTGAAAGAAGCGCTGCGGGTCGGCTCGGAACGGGCGGTGGCTTCGACCTCGACGACCGACGGTTTTCTCGGCAATCGGCTGATCCGCATCGCCATGCCCGACGAGTTGGCGGCGGCGGCCAAGGCGCTGCGGGCGGTGGGTTTCGGCGGCCAGGTCGACGCCTTTGAAGTCGGCATGAATCGCGCCGCCGAGAAGGCCTCGGCCGAGGCCAAGCCGGTGCTGGTCGACGCCGTCTCGCAAATGACCCTGACCGACGCCATGGGTATTCTGCGCGGCGGCGACACCGCCGCCACCGACTACTTCCGCGGCAAGACCTCCGACAGCCTGCGCGCCCGCTTCATGCCGATCATCAAGGAGAAGATGGGACAAGTCGGACTCTACCAGCAGTACAATCAGCTGATGAGTTCCTACACCGCGCTGCCGCTGGCGCAAAAACCCTCCTTCGATCTCGACGGCTACGTCGCCGACCAGGGACTCAACGGCCTCTTCACCACCCTCGCCCAGGAAGAGAAGAACATTCGCGCCAACCCGGCGGCGCGCACCACCGATCTGCTGCGAAAGGTCTTCACCCAATAACATCAGCCACTGCCGCCCCAGCCCCTTCCGGCCTCCGTCGCAAAGGGGCCGGGGAATGCTTACCGGAAAGAGAGAACCATGCCCGGCATCATCCACAACCCCCGCACGCCGCAGGTCGAGGTCGACTGCCTTTTTACCGACCGCTGGTCCCCCCGCTCCTTTCTCGAAGAACCCCTGAGCCAAACCCAGATTTCCGCCCTGTTCGAGGCGGCGCGCTGGAGCCCTTCCTGCTATAATGAACAGCCCTGGCTCTTCCGCTACGCCGTCTCCGCCGCCGACCGGGAACGCTTCGCCGCGGCCCTGGTCGAGCGCAACCGCCTGTGGGCGACGAAAGCTCCGCTGCTGATCTTTGTCCTGACCCGGCTGCATTTTACCGGCAGCGGCGAGATCAACCGCCACGCCGCCTTCGACGCCGGCGCCGCCTGGATGGCCCTGGCCCTGCAAGCCCGCCGTCTGGGACTTTATGCCCACGCCATGGCCGGATTCAGCCGCAAACGGGCCTTCGAGGTGCTGGCGGTGGCGGCGGAGGAATTCGACATTCTCGCGGCGGTGGCGGTAGGGCGACACGGTCCCGCCGACCGCCTCCCCGAGGAACTGGCGGCCATCGAAAAGCCCAACGAACGCAAGGACTTGGCCGAGGTGGCGCGGGAGGGATAGACGCCATGGCGCACCTGACCAGCCGTTCCGGTTATCGTCTGCTGGAAAAACGACTGAACCTCTTTCCCCAGGGGACAACCCCCTCCGAACTGCTCGACCGCATCTTCGCCCTGCTCTTCAGCGACGAGGAAGCGCGCCGAATGGCGCAATTGCCCCTGCGTCCCTTCTCGGCGGCGCGGGCGGCGCGCGCCTGGAAGATCGGGCTGAGTGAAGCCGAAGGGCTGCTCGACCGCCTCGCTTCGCGGATGCTGCTGATCGATATGGAGGTCAAGGGCGAGCGTCTCTTCGTGCTACCGCCGCCGATGGTGGGATTTTTTGAATTCGCCCTGATGCGGGTGCGAGGGGATCTCGACCAGAAGTTGCTCAGTGAGCTCTATTTTCAGTACATCGACGTCGAGGACGATTTCATCCGCAATCTCTTCCTCGGCGGCGACACCCAGATCGGTCGGATGCTGGTGCGGGAGTCGGCCCTCGCGGCGGAACAGTCGCTGCACGTCCTCGACTACGAGCGGGCCGGGGCGATCCTCCGCGACGCCACACATATCGGCGTCGGCCTCTGTTACTGTCGGCACAAGAAACAGCACCTCGGCAGCGCCTGCGCCGCGCCGTTGGAGATCTGCCTGAGCCTCAACCGGGCGGCGAACTCTCTCATCCGTCACGGCTACGCCCGCCGGGTCGAAGCGGCGGAAGGGCTCGAACTGCTGCACCGCGCCCAGGAAGCAAAACTGGTGCAGTTCGCCGAAAACGTGCGCGAGGATGTCAATTTCATCTGCAACTGCTGCGCCTGCTGCTGCGACGCCCTCGGCGCCGCCCGCCGCTTCGCCCCCTTGCATCCCATCCATACCAGCAACTTCATCGCCGCCGTCGGCGAAGAGCACTGCAAGGGCTGCGGGCGCTGCGTCGCCGCCTGCCCGGTCGACGCCATCACCCTCGCCACCGCCCAGGCCGACGGCTTCGGGCGCAAGACCGCCCGCGTCGACACCTCCCGCTGTCTCGGCTGCGGCCTCTGCCCGAGTTCCTGCCCCTTCGCCGCCCTCCGTCTCGACCGTCGTCCGCGACGGGTCATCACCCCGGTCAACGCCGCCCACCGCATCGTCCTCATGGCCATCGAGCGCGGCACCCTGCAACACCTGATTTTCGACAACCAAGTGCTCTTCAGCCACCGCGCCCTCGCCGCCCTGCTCGGCGCCATCCTCAAACTCCCCCCGGTCAAACGCCTCCTGGCCGGCGAGGAGATGCGGTCGAAATATCTGGGAGCTTTGTGCCGCCGATGGGATGGATAAAATGAAAAAATCGCCGAGGGAACATGTCCGGCCACCAGAACATTACTGAAAGCCGCGAAACGCACTGCGGTCAACATGGCAAGGATCATCCTCCGGCGCGACGATTTATCGCCTTGCGCGGCGAGCGTGCCCTGCTATATAGTCAAAAAGACTCGCACAAACAACTTCACGCCCGAATAATTGAATCCCTCAGGAGGAGACGATGCCGAAACGTCCGTTGATCTTCATGTCCCTGCTGCTTCTGCTGCTGACGGCCGCCGTCGCTCCGGCCATGGCGGCGAGCCACGCCGAAAAGGATTACATCGACGATGTCATGGAGCCGGAAACCTACATGGAAGAGTCCTCGTTCAAACTCCTCCGCGGGCTGACCAACATCGTCACCAGCCCCGGCGAAATACCCAAGCAGATGGTGCTGACCGTCCGCGACCGCGGTGCCCTCGGCGTTCCCTTGGGATTTCTCAAAGGCATCGGCATGACCGTGATGCGCGCCGGCATCGGCGCCTGGGAAACGGTTTCCTTCCCCGCTCCGAACAGCATGGAGGGGGATTTCGCGCCGATCATGAAACCGGAATTCGTCTGGAACCCCTCCCCTCCGATTCGCCGCTGATCAGGTTTCGCCACTACTTAAAAAGGGCCGGCCGGGCTTTCCGGTCCGGCCCTTTTTTCACCCACGCCGTTCCACCACCAGCAGATATGGAGCCTGCCGCCGGTTCGCCATCTGCAAGCAGAATGTGCCAGTCTCGGAACGACAGCCCTTGCAGCAGCCCCTCCACGGCCCGACACTCCTCTTCCCCTTGTGGGTGACCGATAGACCACCAGCGCGAGTCGTCCCCCCCCGGATCGCATTGTTTCTCGGCCCTGACGGCCAATTTCCGGATGAATCGGTTTAATTATCCCCCCCTTGCAACCTTTCATAGAATTTGCTATATATTTAGCACTCATCGAAACAGAGTGCTAACAACCCGACGGAAC
>CALJLX010000427.1 GCA_937982495.1 uncultured Desulfuromonas sp. | reverse complement strand
CCATGGTCATGTCGCTGCTCGTCGCCTTCACCATCACGCCGTGGATGAGCTACCATGTGCTGAAAGGCGAGTACGGCAAGGAAGAAAAAGAGTTCATCCTCGAAGAGACCCGCGCCTACCGAATCTACCGGCGCCTTCTCCTCCCCTTTCTGGCCTCACGACGGCGGGCCTGGCTGCTGCTGGCGGGGGTGGCGGTGCTGCTGGTCGGCTCCATGGCGATGCCGGTTTTTAATCTGGTGCCGATGAAGATGCTCCCCTTCGACAACAAGAACGAGTTCCAACTGGTACTCGATCTCCCCGAAGGGACGACCCTGGAACGCACCGACGCGGCGGTGCGGGCGCTGGAGGATTATTTGGCCACCGTCCCCGAGGTCACCGACTTTCAAGCCTACGTCGGCACCGCCAGCGCCATGGATTTCAACGGCCTGGTGCGCCACTACTACCTGCGCCGGGGGGCGAACGTCGCCGACATCCGCGTCAACCTGGCGGACAAAAGCGCCCGCGACGTGCAGAGCCACGCCATTACTCTGCGCCTGCGCGACGATCTGACCCGCATCGCCGAGGAGCACGGTGCCGACCTCAAGGTGGTGGAGTCGCCGCCGGGGCCGCCGGTCATCGCCACTCTCACCGCCGAGGTTTATGCCGAGCCGGGGGTTGCCTACGCCGAGCAGGTGGCGGCCGCGAAGCTGGTACGGGAACGGATGATCGTTGAAGATAAGGTGCGGGATGTGGACGACACGGTGGAATACGCCCAGCGCCGCTTCGTTTTCGTCCCCGACCGGGAGAAGGCGGCCCTGGCCGGGATCGACAGCGCCCGCATCGCCGAAACCCTTACCGTCGCCTTGGGCGGCGCCGGGGTGGGGACGCTGCATGTCGACAGCGAACGGCATCCGCTCACTATTCTCCTGCGCCTGCCGACGGCGGAGCGCTCCTCCCTGGCGGCCCTCGAAGGGCTCGCGGTCAAGGGCGGGGCGGGACAGTTGGTGCGCCTCTCCGAGCTCGGGCATTTTCTCCCCGAGCGTCTGGAGCCGACCATCTACCACAAGAACTTGCAACGGGTGGTCTACGTCTTCGGCGAGATGGCCGGCAAGAGCCCGGTCAACGCCGTCCTCAACCTGGACGGTCATTTCACGGACAACCCCCTGCCCGCGGGCACCCGGGTGGTCTGGAGTGGCGAAGGGGAGTGGCAGATCACCCTCGACGTCTTCCGCGACCTGGGGATCGCCTTCGGCGCGGCGCTGCTCTTGATCTATCTGCTGCTGCTCATCGAAACCAAATCCTACGGCCTGCCGCTGCTCATCATGGGGGCGATTCCCCTGACCATGATCGGCATCATGCCCGGCTTCTGGCTGCTCAACCTGGTGCTGAACCGCCCTGTCGGCGGCTACGATACCCCGGTCTTTTTTACCGCCACCGCCATGATCGGCATGATCGCCCTGGCCGGGATTGTTGTCCGCAACTCGATCATCCTCATCGATTTCATCCAGCATGCCGTCCAAAGGGGGCTGCCCCTCCCCGAGGCTCTGGTGGAGAGCGGCGCGACGCGGCTGCGGCCGATCCTGCTCACCGCCGGGGCGGCGCTGCTCGGCAACTGGATCATCACCCTCGACCCGATCTTCTCGGGCCTGGCCTGGTCGATCATCTTCGGCGTCTTCGCCTCCACCGCCTTCACCCTGCTGGTGATCCCCGTGGTCTACTGGCTCATCTACGGCAAAGCCGATCAACCCTCACAAGGAGGTATCGAATCATGACCGTCAACCGTTATCTGCGCCTCATTGCCGGCGCCGTCGTCCTGCTCAGCGTGCTGCTCGCCGCTGTCCACTCCTGCAACTGGTTGTGGCTGACCGCCTTTGTCGCCCTCAACCTGATCCAGAGCGCCTTCACCGACTGGTGCCCGATGATGACCGTGCTGCGCAAGCTGGGGATCAAGGACTAGCAACCCCCCGGCCGCTGAGCAATAACGCCGGGGTCCCCGTCCTCGCCGTCCCCTCGAATTTGTGCCGAAAAAACGAAAAGCCCCCGCGTTTGTCCTCGCGGGGGCTTTTCAGTTTGATGGCGGAAAAATCAGCGGCGGTTTTTCCCCTTGCCGCCTGGTCCCGCCGCAGGGGCGGATTCCGTGGTGCCAACGGCGCCCGGATGGCAGAAGCCGCAGGCGTCGGAACCGGCGACGGCGCGTTCGGCGTGGCAGCCATTGCAGCTGTCATGAATCGCCGTGGTCGCGTCGGCGAAGCGTCCGTCGCGGCCATGACAGCCCTTGCAGCCGCCGTTGCCGACCCCCATGTGATGGCAGTTTTCGCAGTTACCGGCGAGGGCCTGATGGGCGCCGTGGCTGAAGTTGACCTTCGGTTGAGTGGGGCCGCCGAGCTCCAGGGTCGCGGGGCCGTTCTCGGCCAGGACGAGCGAGGCGGGAAACAGCAGAAGCAGGGTGAACAACAGTGGCAGAGTGTTTTTCATTTTCCTTCCCCTCGGGAAATCGGGCGGCTGATTCCGCCGCGACGGTTGGTCGATTATCCTCTTTGCGCCGGGTGGAGATCAACGATTTTTTCACGGCTCTTGTCTGGATTCCCCCAGATGGGCGAAGGCGCCGGCCAATTCCTTGAGCTTTCGGGCCAGATTCTCCAGTTCGGCCGCTTCCCGGCCGATGGCTTCGGATTTCAGGGCGTTTTTCTTCA
>CALJLX010000426.1 GCA_937982495.1 uncultured Desulfuromonas sp. | reverse complement strand
TGTGTGAACAAAAAATGGCACAGGAGGCGGGCCTGAGACAGTCTCCGCCATCCCCTCGGGATGTCGGCCCCTCTCTCCGGACAACCTCCAGAGCCATCGACCAAAAACGAAGGCAGCCGCTTTCCGTCGCAACGAAAAGCGTGCTGCCCGATACTATCTGCGGATACCCAGTTCCTTGATCAGATTGCGGTAACGCTCGACGCTTTTATTTTTCAGGTAATCGAGCAGACGCCGCCGCTGACCGACGATTTTGAGCAGACCGCGCCGGGAATGGTGGTCCTTCTTGTGCGTGCGGAAATGCTCGGTGAGATAGGTAATCCGCGCGGATAGAAGCGCAACCTGCACCTCGGGAGAACCGGTATCCCCCTCGTGAGTCTTGAATTTGTCGATAAGTTCCTGTTTGCGTTCCGTGGCCAGCACTGTGCCATCTCCTTTCAATCAAATATGCCAAGAGGGTTCCTGGCCTTAGAGGTTAAAGTAGCGGATTAGTATCACAAACCCGGTGGATTGTAAAGACTCTATCGCGACTCGCCCACAGAGGGAAAAACCCGCAGCAACTCAAAATCTCCCCGCGTTTCCCGCAGGCGTCGGGGATCGAAGCGGGCCACCGCCCGCAAGTCGCCGTGATCGAGAAGCAGAACCCGGTCCCCGTCCTCGGGAAGGGCTCCGTCGTTGATTTGGGAAATGGCAGGCGGAATCCCGTTGCGCAGTCGCGCCGTCGCCGCCTCGTCAAGGCTCAAGGCCATGAAATCGTTCAGGCTTTCCAATAGAGAGCGGAGCGGCAGGGATTCGGGATGTTCCCGATAATCCTCCAGGGAGATCGCGTCGGCCTCGTCAAAACACCCGCTGCGGGTACGCCGCAGGGCCGTCAGATGGGCGCCACAGCCAAGGGCATCGCCCAGATCATGGGCCAGGGTACGGATATAGGTTCCCTTGGAACATTCCACCAGCAAAGTCACCAGCGGCAGTTCAACGGCTTCGATGTCGATCCGGTGGATGCTGATCTCGCGAGCTTCCCGCTCGACTTCGATCCCCTGACGGGCCAGTTTGTAGAGAGGAACACCGTCCTTTTTCAGCGCCGAATACATTGGCGGCACCTGGCGGATCGTTCCCGTCAGATTCGCGCACGCCCGGTGCAGGGCACCGACCGTAACCTCCAACCAGGGACGACTTTCAAGGATACTCCCCTCGGCGTCCTGGGTATCGGTACTTTCCCCGAGTTTGAGGGTAGCGCGATAGGTTTTGCGGCCATCCATGAGAAACTGGATGAT
>CALJLX010000425.1 GCA_937982495.1 uncultured Desulfuromonas sp. | reverse complement strand
TCGGAAACGGGGAGGAAGTCGGCGAGATCGACCTCGGCTTCGGGAACGGGCGTCAGTTCCTGGATGACCAGCTGCATCTTGCCGAGATAGACGCTGGCCTTGGCCTTGATGGCGATGAAATCGTTCTTCTCGAAGCTGGCGGCCAGTTCGTCGACCCGGTCCCAGACCCGGCCCTCGACCTCGCCGCTGCGGTCGGCCAGACGCAGGGTCATGTAGGGCTTGCCGTTCTTGGCCATGGCCAGGGTCTTGTCGCCGACGAGAAAGACCCCGTCGACCCAATCCCGTTCCTTGATCTGCGTGACAAAAATATTCTTCAAAGACGGCTCCCGTTCACTGTGGTGAGAATGTTTTCCGCGGCCCGCAAACCATCGAGGGCCGCGCTCATGATGCCGCCGGCGTAACCGGCCCCCTCCCCCGCCGGATAGAGTCCGGGATGGGAAAGGGATTGTCCCGCCTCGTCGCGGAGGATGCGTAAAGGCGCGGAGGTGCGGCTTTCCACCCCGATCAAGGTCGCCTCGGCGGTAACGAAACCGCGCATCTTGCGGTCGAAATGGGGCAGGGCCCGGCGCAGGCCGACGGTCACGAACTCCGGCAGCGCCTCGGCCAGGGCCGCTTCGCGAACAAGCGGCCGGCAGCTGGACCGGACCGGGCCGCCCGCGCGGCCGAGAAAGGCCATGAGATTCTGCGCCGGCGCCCGGCAATCGCCGCCGCCGGCGGCGCAGGCCGCCTGCTCCCAACAGCGCTGGAAGCGGACTCCGGCCAAAGGATCGTTCCCGGCGAAATCGTCGGGGCGCACCGCCACCACCAGGGCGCTGTTGGAAAAGGGGCCGTCCCGGCGCGCCAGGCTCATGCCGTTGACCACCACCCCGCCCGCTTCCGAGGCGGCGTTGATCACCTCGCCGCCGGGACACATGCAGAAGGAGTAGACCCCCCGGCCGCTCTCCGGATCGTTCCAGGCCAGGGCGTAGTCGGCGGTCGGCAGGTTGGGGTGGCCGGGCAGGCCGTACTGGATGCGGTTGATGAGCGCGGCCGGATGTTCGACCCGCACCCCCAGGGCGAAGGGCTTGGCCTCCAGGCAGATCGGAAGAGCACACGTCTGAACTCCAGTCACGAATCACCATCTC
>CALJLX010000424.1 GCA_937982495.1 uncultured Desulfuromonas sp. | reverse complement strand
ATCAAAGCCGTGTCCCCGAACAGCGTCAGGGTGCGCAGATAGCCGCTCTCCGTCAGATCCTCGAAGCCCTTCTTGACGAAGGGGGCGTTACGTCGGCGCGCGGCGGCTTTCTGGAAGCGGTTTTTGTAGACAAAGGAGCAGTAGTTGACCGGCAGGTCGATCCCTTGTTCCAGGCCGTGGCGGATCAGGCGCAGGGCCGTCAGTTCCGATTCGAGCACCGTCACCTTTTCGCCGTGCAGGTAGGTGTAGTCGCGCCGGATCAGCTTGTCGAAGTTATGGGGGGTCAGCCGGAGTTGGTGCAGGTTGAGATGACTGCCGCCGACCGCCCGCATTTCTGTCAGCTTCTCCTTCATCAGCTCGAACTCTTCGGGGATGGCCGGAATCTCCACCGTCACGCAGGGTATGATCTCCGCCGCCAGGGCCACCTTTTTCAGCGCATAGTCGGCGGCGCCGATGTCGAAACGGATTTCGTCGAGCCCGGCTTCGCGCAACCGTCGCAGTATCTCCCGGTCGAGCAGGGTGCCGTTGGTGTAGAGCCAGATATGCAGCCCCTTGCCGAAGTGGGCGCGGGCGGCGGCGATGAAGGCGAGGGTGCGGCCGGGGGTCAGCAGGGGTTCGCCGCCGCTGATGCTCATCCCCTTGAAGCCGAAGCGTTCGAGATAGGCGACGTAGTCGCGGGGACGGCGGAAGCTGAGGGTGTTGGTGGTCGGCAGGCCGATTTCATCCTGGGATGTCGGGCAATAGAAGCAATCCCGGTTGCACTTGCCGCTGATGAAGAGGCACGACCAGGCCCCGGCGCCGCACTCGACACAGCCGGGGGAAAGGCGTCGGCAGTCGAGCTTGGTCCCCCCGTAGCCGCACATCGCCCCCAGCCCGCCCAGGTCGGTCAGAAGTTCTTCCCGCTCGCGGGTGGCCTCCCGCAGGCGTTCCTCGTCGGCGAAGCGCAGCAGGGGATAGCGCTCGCCGTATTCCGCGCGGTTTTCTTCGATAAACTGCCGTTTGCGGTCCTCTGAAAGACCCATGGAAAACCCCCGAAAAGAAAAGATGCGGACCAAAAAACCGTCTGCCGGCAGAGCCGGGCAGACGGTCGAAAAAACTGGCGGATATTAGCATGGTCCCG
>CALJLX010000423.1 GCA_937982495.1 uncultured Desulfuromonas sp. | reverse complement strand
TCGATGAACGCCACGTCGTGATTGTGGTTCATCAGGATGGGATGCCCGGCGCCGGCGGGGTTCAGCACGTTCTGCCCGTAAAAGGGCGCCGTATAGCCAAGCCCCAGCAGCCCCAGCACGGTCGGCGCGATATCCAGTTGGCTGGCGGCCGCCGGGACGGTTCCGGCCGGGAGCCGGCCCGGCGCGAGAAAGAGCAGGGGAATCCGGTAATGCTCCACGGGAATCTGGGCACGCCCGTAAACCCGCGCGTCGTGATCGGCCACCACCACGAACAGGGTGTCGTCGTACCAGGCATGATCCGGCGCCTCGTCGAACAACCGCCCCAGGGCGTGATCGGCGTAGCGGACCCCGGCGGAGCGCCCGCCTCCTTCCGGGGGGACGCCGTCGATCCCGGCGGGAAACGTGAAGGGTTTATGATTGGACGTGGTCATGACGATGGAGAAAAAGGGTTTTCCCTGACGATGCAGGCCATCGAAATAGTTCAGGGCGTGGCGGAACAGATCCTCGTCGCAGACCCCCCAGATGTTGGCGAAGGTCGGATCGTCGATGTCGGAGCGATCACTGACGGCAAAGCCGTTACCGGCGAAAAAATGGTTCATGTTGTCGAAATACCCGTAGCCGCCGTAAAGAAAGCTGGTGTGATAGCCGTTTTCGGTCATCACCCGTCCCCAGTTGGCGATCCCTTCGCTCCCCGGCCGCTTGATGATCGATTCGCTGGGGATCGGCGGAAAAGACGTCGAAATCGCCTCCAACCCCCGCACCGTGCGGGTGCCGGCGGCGAACGCGTTACCGAACAGGAGCCCCGTTTGCGCCAACCGGTCGAAGTTGGGGGTCAGCCCCCGCGAATCGCCGTAAGCGCCGACAAAATCGGCGCCGAGGGACTCCTCGACGATGACCACGACGTTCAGCTTCCCCAAACCGGCGGGATTCGCGGCGAAGCTCCGGTTCAGATCGCCGGGTTCCGCTCCGGCGGGCGCCCCCCCGGCCGCCAGCAGGTGCTCGCGGGCCAGGGCGAAGGCCCGATCGTCCTCGATGGTCCGGTAGTGGCGGGTATAATCGAGGTCGTTGGTCAGAAACGCCTTGAACAGGCTGCCGATGCCGTTGGCACCGAGTTCGTTGCTCACCCGATTGGCCGACAACGCCAGGGTGTCCGTGGAAAATCCCGCCGCCGCCACGGCCACCAGCAGCAGGTGCGCCACCAAGGCCCGACCACGCTCCCGGAAGCGGAGAGGGGCCGCTTCCGGAGCGAACCACCGCCAAGTCAATTTCGACAGGAGGGCGGCGAACAACAACGCCGCCAGGATCACCCGCGCCACGGGATAGGAATCCCAGATGTTGACCAGCACCTCGTGGGGATAGATCAGATAGTCGACGGCCACCAGGTTGAAACGGGAGTCGAACTCGTCGAAAAAGAAATATTCGGCCGCGGACAGATAGAGCAGCCCGAAGATCACGAGGAAAAAAACCGCGCCGAGTAGGCGGCGGTGCCGGGGATGGTTGAAAAAACGGGCGGGCAAAAGCCAGCGATAGAGCGAAAACGGCACCAGCAGATAAAGGAGTTGGACGCCGTCGTTGACCAGACCGGCGGACAAAATCCAGGGGAGCTGCGTCACGGCGACGGCGGCCGGTCGGCCGAAACACCACCAGAGCCCCAAGCGCAACAGCGCCGAAATGACCAGATAAATTCCCGAAACCACCAGCAGTGGGCGGTAAAATCCGACAAGCGTACGGATCTTCATGATAAGCCTCCTTTCTTTCAAATCCAGAACAACAAGATTCAACGCCACAGCCAAGCCCCGCCGAACATCAGGGCCGCCACCAGCAGAAGCCCCATCTCGTGGCTCCGCATCTGGAGCAGGCCATCGAAACGGGCCCAGGTCTTAGCCGCCAACGATCCCCCCAGGGGCAAGCCCGCCAGGGTCACCCGCTGGGGCGCGACGGCGACCGTGCCGTCCCTTTGCACCTTGACCCGCAGATAATGATAGAAGGCATGCGCCGGATCAGCTCCCACCAACCGGGCGCCGCCCCCGCCTGAGATCGTGTAGGGCACGCCGTCCCAGTCGCCTTCGTAGTATGAATGAATGTGCCCGGCAAAGACGTGATCGACCCGATGGCGCTTGAACAACTCGACGATCCGCCGCCCCTCGGCCTCCGGCAGGCCGTGGTCGGCGATCTCGACGCGCGGATCGCGGGGATCGATGGGGGGCGCATGCATGAAGACCAGGCGGGTCCTGAACGTTTTCGCGGCGCGTAATTCCTTCTCCAGCCATCGCCACTGGGCCGCCCCCAACCCCGTGAGGTCGCCGTCGTCGAGAACGATGAAGTAAGCATCGTGATATTGAAAGGAGTAGTAGGGCTTGCCGGCGAAGTGTTCGTAAAGATAATCCGTCGAGGCGTCGTGATTGCCCCGGACAGTGAGCAGCGGCCGCTCGGCGAGATCATCGGCCAGTCTGAAAAACGTCTCGAATTCGGCGCGCTCCGGCGGCGCCACCTGATCGCCGACGCTGACTACGAAATCGAGCCGGCCGGCCTGCCTGATTTGGGCGAGATGATGGGCGAGGATGGAGAAGTGGGACTGGCTGTCCCCCAGCACGGCAAAGGAAAATTCGCCGCCGGCCGGGGCGGAAGGCAACCGCGACAGTTGCGTCCCGTTCCAGTCGCGCACGTCATGACCGGCGTGTGCGGGGAGAAAACTCAATCCGGCCAGCAGGCAACACCCCAGGCCCAGCGCCGAGCAGAGATAGCGAACGTTCCGTTTCATGAAAACTATAGGTCGCATCCCGTGCAAAAAAATGGGGCCTTTAAACAATTTAAAGGCCCCGGAGGCAAATGTGAGAGCGTTGTCGGCTCTTATTTATAGACACAGCAATATGTCTGCCAAAATCATAATCGACTGAAATTCCTGAAAAAAGAAGCTCAAATTCGATCACGCACGTACAAATTTTTCAACAGAAAGATCGGAAGAGCACACGTCTGAACTCCAGTCACGAATCACCATC